>CAYNJI010000184.1:0-2592 GCA_964397605.1 uncultured Dehalococcoidia bacterium
GTCCCTCATCTCCGCCGCTGCATGCGAGCAATAGGAGAAGCATGCCCAGGCACACCAGTCCGATTCGCGCTAAATTATAGGTTCGCCTTGGCACGATGCCCGGTAACGTAATCATCCAAATTGGGGATACCCCACTCAAACTCCCCTATGACTTGTACCACCATGATGACACTTTAGACAAATGCATGTTGAGAATTTGCAGGCAGGCGTAGGGAACGGGCTGATGCAGCCTCGCTCAGTAACTTCCGACTTCAGCCTTCCCAAGTGGAGGTGCTATGGCCGTGGTTCCGGTGATGGGGATAGCCATCATATTCATCCACGGCGGGCTGCTCCTGCCCTGGTATCCTAACCTTCGACTCTAAACCCTTCGATGGCGCAGACAGCGCCGTCCAAGGTTCCCGCGTAGACCAAGGCGTGGGCTACAGTAACAGCGCTGACGTCCACGAAGTAACCTTCGCCCAGTTTCCAAAGGGCTTTCTTCCCGAATTCGTTCGCAGCAGCCAGAGTTCCGTCTTCAACCTCCAGGTACAGAGTACCGATTGACGCCAACGGATGGTTTGGATGGCCGTCTCATTCCAAGCGGGGCTGGCCCACCGCTCCGGCCCCGAGGCGGCGTCCAGGGCATGCACACGGCGATCACCCTAGTGGATGCGCTGTGTAATCGCCGGAGAAACAACGACATTAGAAGATGCAAATTTTGACGACATCATTAGGGGACTCGACTTCTTCTTGCTCGGCCCTGTGTCTATTGGTTCCTTTCAACAGGTCAACAGGCCGAGCACGCCGCACTTGACAAAATGAACGTCTTATGACAACTATGGCTGGAATAAAATCTTTCTCGGACATGCTGCAAGGGCGTAACCGCGACATCCGGCCCGGTTGCCACAGAAGGTAAAGTGGCTGCGGTTGTGGGGTGGTCTGTTTAGGCAGGTGGGCGGGGTATCAACGAGCAGCCCTAGGTTGCAGGTCTGGTATTCCCGGCGGATCTAAAATCCGCTTCACGTAATGGAGCGGCGGTTCGGGTTCCTTCGTGGTGCCCTCCGCTTAGCCTCCGGCGTTACACCCTCACACTGGTCAGGAGCGTCCGTCTCAGAGGATGCTCGTTTGTATGATGGCTGAAGAGCCGCATGGGCTTCAACTGTCTGCGCTTCTGGTTCGCTGCCCGAGGAGTGACTATAAATACTGGAGGTAGCTTATGGAAACCAGGACAAATTCTGCCCACATACTGCGGACAATCGATGACTATGGATCATTCTACAGCAGGCACGCGGACCGGTACGCTTTCAACCAGATCGCGCGTGTGCAGCGTATCTGGGCCAGTTCGTCCCATTCCCTGCTAAAGGGGAATCACTCCCTGATAAATGCTCTGGTGAAGCTGGCGCCCGGCCCAAAGGGCCTGGACGCCGGATGCGGCGCCGGGGCTATCGACGTGGCAGATCTGGTGGGTCGAGACATGGATGTTGTTGGCATCGATGCCGTCAAAGACAACGTTGAGGCAGCGTTGCGATTGCATCCCTTCCTTGAAGGCCGGGTAAGAATGGGCGACCTCTCGCAACGAATAGCCTTTCCAACAGGCTCCTTCGACTTTGTGATGTGCAACGCGGTCATCCAACACCTGAGTGAAGAGCACGTCTATAAGACTACCCTTCCCGAGCTATCCAGGATCACCAAGCCGGGGGGCGTACTCCAGATGGTTTTCAAGTGCGGCAACGGTATGGTCACGATAGATGACCCGGACTATAACGATGTCAGGACCTTTCGACTATTCGACGAGCGGAGGGTTGTAAGAGCGCTCCGGTCCCAGGGTATGGAATTGGTGTCTGCCACGGACCAGAAGTCCCTTGGGGGATTGATGTATTACGTCAACAACAACGGCCTCAAGCACTGCGCGCTCTGGACGCGGAAGGTAGTCTAGACATCTAGGAAGCGGGAACTACGGGCTAGAGTGAGGTGAACCCGTTTATATGGGCAGGATAATGACGTGGTTAAGCTAAAGTAACGTAGACCAAAAGATATCCCTGGAATCTAAATCCCATGGATCCTGCGGTGACCCAGAGAGCTCCGATCTACCGGAAAATTCGCAGTTCAGCACCTTTAGGCCCACACTTTTCGACCTAAGACCTAAAGGAGACTCTAACTCTGCTATTGGTACAGCATCAATGGTGTCGGGTTCTCTATAATGCAAGAGTCATCTCGTTGATGTCGTAAGTGAGCGGCGAACGTCGGGTGCACTTGCAGTGTAGGTCGTCAGCAAAAATGGGACAGTTAGGGGAGGAGAAAAAGCCAATGGAGTGAGGTTGGGTAAGCTCCATTTGGATGAGCTAAGGAACCTCTGAACAACGTGGTACAGGTTACATATAATATTCCGTGGGAGTTGTAGGAGACGTAGGAGTCTCTCAAGGCGTATTTATTGTGTGCAGGCAGAAGCCGGTGAGACCCCAATCGTCTCCGGCTAAGCCGGTTGTGGCTCCTCACGCCTCTGTTTGGGGCCCACGTAGACCCCCTCAAGCCGCCAAGTAACGCTCCGCCGTTATGAAGTTGGTAAGCCCCAACAGCAACGCCAGCCGTTGCGTGTTCTTGGCCAATCCCCGG
>CAYNJI010000185.1:0-1443 GCA_964397605.1 uncultured Dehalococcoidia bacterium
GCTCTGGACCTGTAATCAGATCCCTGACCCCCATCCCTCGGGCGAAAGGCCTCCATTTGTCCACCGTGCCGCCGGTCACGTCCAAGACGTGAACGCTCTTCTGTCGACACTCCCATAGCCGATTCTCGGCTATAATGGTCTTTGGGAAAGAGTTGGATAGACACGGGGCACTATGGGAATCTGCCATGAAGCGATTTCTTGTCAACCAGGAGAGGCAATGACTGAGATCACACCAAGATATATTGACGTCGCTGAAGTAGCGAAACTGGTGCGGCAATCGCTCAAGAGAGAATTCCCGGATATCGGATTCTCCGTGAGGTCCAGCCGTTATGCGGGCGGCGCATCTGTCAGCGTAAAGTGGAAGGAAGGGCCTCCGGTCTCCGCTGTGGAGGCAGTAGTCAGGCAATACGCAGGTTCTCGCCCCGATGGCGATTACTCCCCAAGGTCTGTTAACCACTACCTGCGCCCAGACGGGCAGGCGATGGTCGCATACAATCCGGCGTCTCACTCCATAGGGGCGTCAGAGCCAGAAGGTGAAGACAATCTCGCATTGGCACTACTGATGCCCTCCGATGTTGAGAGCCCTCCGAGCCACTCGATCGCAACGGAAATGGGCAAGAGGAATCTCGGACGCCTCCTGAATTCGATACCGAAGGGGGACAGAGTCACTTTGTGGCCTTCTGCCAGAAGGCCAATCCAATGGGCGATATGCGCCGGGTGGTGGTAGCCACCGAGGGCGCCAACCGGCACTTCGGGGTCGACGGCGTGAGCGCAAGTGACCTGAGTTGGCTATCCGACTTCGTTCAACCTCAGCGCAACGCTTCTCGCACTAAGTTCGGCTGGCCGGAAGGAGCCCCCGGCCGCTCCGGTCGGTACTCCGCCACTCCGCTGGGCCTCTCAAAAGTCCTCAACATCAGTTAGAGGGCAGTGAAGCTGTCTAGCTACCGGCTTACTTCAGTGTCAGGGTATAGTGGCCGGAGGGGAAGAAGGCCAAGGGCCAAGGCTGCCAATCTTCTATGCGCGGCCCCACGCCCCAGGGTATGTTCACATACCCGATGCCCAATTCCAAGTGTTCATCCCACAGCACCTTGAACAGGTCATTGAGGGCCTGGGTCCGAGTCGCCGGGTCGAACACCGATATCCCTTCCTGAACCCTGGCGAACAACGCGTCGTCATCATGGAACACCAGATCCGTACCCTTGATAGCGTAGACCGCCCTGGTAATTCCTGCGGCGTCCACCCGGGCCTCGTTGTCCCGCCACAAGATCTGGCCTTGGAGATCTCCTGATCTCCAAGCTCGCTTTAAGGAGGTCTCGTCACCCACGTTCACCGTAACGTCGAGATTCAACTCCCTCCTCCAGAAATCGGCCGCGATCTGAGCCGATTCGGGCAGGAACGGCAGGGCCGTGGACGTCCAGATGTTGACGATCACCTCCCCGAAAC
>CAYNJI010000185.1:1453-2587 GCA_964397605.1 uncultured Dehalococcoidia bacterium
GGGGTCGAAGGGCAGGGGGTCCAGGTCGGCGCTGTAGCCGGTGGTGTTGGGGGTAACTGCGCCAAACCCCTTGGCTACCGCAGCTTCCGACCCCCCGTAGAGCCGTTCCATCATCAGTTCTTTGTCCATGGCGTAGGACAGTGCCTTACGGATGTTCTTATTGGAGAAGGGGGTCGAGGCCGGGTCTACATAGTGGTTGGGGAAAAAGACCCACCAGTAGACGCCCTGCTCGCCGAAGATAAGCCGCCCGCCCCCGGCCTCTAAAGTGTCCCTGGTTGCCAGGCTGAGCACAGCAACATCGGCCGATCCGGCCCGCATGGCCGCCGCCCGGGTAGCCTCTTCGGGCACTAAGAGCATGTCCAGAGATTGGAATTTCATCCTTCGGTCTTCGGGGAAACCGTTATCTGGGTGATAGTAGTAGTCTGCGAAACGCTCCATGGAAATACGTTCTGAAGGAGCGAGCTCTACGAAACTCATCTGTCCGGCCATGATGGGGTTTTTATCGTAGGCCACCTCTTGTGCGGTGTCATATCTCAGGGGCCGCCGGGGATGGATACCCATGGTCTCGGGTCCGAGCTCGGAAATCTGTTGGAAAACGAAGCCTGAATCGATGATATTCATGCCTATAGTTATCTGGTTGGGCGCTGTCTGATCTATGGTTTCTATTAAATCAGCCGCATTTGGGTTGCCGATGTTGGTGCACTTCTCCAGGCATTCTTTGCTCCAGTTATGCTGCCAGGTCCAGAGAACGTCATCGATAGTCAGGTCGGAGCCGTCATGGAACTTTGTTCCCTCTCTTATCGTGAAAGTCCAACTCAAACCGTCGGAAGCAACCTCCCACGCGGAAGCTATGCCGGGGACGAGCTTCCCTTCGGGGCTGCCGGCCACCGCCTGGGCATGCATTAACCGCAGGTAGTTGTTGGACCCGCCGGGAAAGTGGATGTTGTCGAATCGCTCGTTGCCCCAGGCGGGCATCATGAATGTCACCTTGCCAGGGTTAACCTCTGGCGCGGCCACAACCGGGGCGGTGGTGGCCGTGGGGTCGGGCCTAGGCGTGCTGGTGGGTGGCGCCTGAGTGTCGCCCGGAGCGGGCGGAGCGGGCGTGGCTGTAGGGGGGACGGCGGTGTCGGCAGG
>CAYNJI010000186.1:0-2574 GCA_964397605.1 uncultured Dehalococcoidia bacterium
CTAGTGTATCGTCCTTTAAATAAGTTATTTAAGTATACGGCCCAATCTGGTATCTTCCCCTCGAAAGGAGGATGCCCATGCGACTCGGACGACCCATGCCCCCGGTGGACCTGACGGACGGACAGCGCGAACAACTTCAGGCCCTGGGCGCCTCCCGCGCCTTCCCTCACGGCCTGGTGAGGCGGGCGCGGATTGTGCTCCTGGCCGCCCGCGCTCGATCTCCGATGAACGGGTCGCCGAGGCGATCCGAAAGACCCTGAAGACCAAGCCGCCCGACGGCACCCATTGGAGCTGCCGCACCCTGGCCGAGGCGACTGGCCTTTCCAAATCCACGGTCAATCGCATCTGGCGGGCCTTCGCCCTTCAGCCCCATCGCCAAAAGCATTTCAAGCTCTCCACCGACCCCTTCTTTGTCGAGAAGGTCCGCGACATCGTGGGGCTCTACCTCAATCCGCCCGACAAGGCGCTGGTCTTGTGCGTGGACGAAAAAAGCCAGATCCAGGCCCTGGACCGCACCCAGCCCCTTTTGCCCCTGGGTCTGGGCTATGTCGAGGGCGTGACGCACGACTATGTTCGCAACGGCATCACGACGCTGTTCGTGGCGCTGGACATCGCCACCGGAGAGGTGCTCGGGCAATGCAAACGCCGTCATCGTCACCAGGAATTCCTTGCGTTCCTGCGCCACATCGACGCCAACGTCCCTGCGGATTTAGCACTCCACCTCATTGTGGACAACTACGCCACGCACAAGCACGCCAAGGTGCGAGCGTGGCTGGCGGCGCGCCCGCGCTATCATGTGCACTACACGCCCACCTACGCCTCGTGGCTGAATCAGGTGGAGATTTGGTTTGACCTCATCACCCAACGGGTCATCCGCCGCGGGACGTTTCGGAGTGTGAAGGACTTGGTTGACAACATTGAAGCGTTTGTCCAACAGTACAATGCGAAAGCCACTCCGTTTAGGTGGGTCGCCACGGCCGATTCGATCTTCGAGAAACTCGGACGACTTTGTAAATGTATTTCCGGGACGCGACACTAGAATTGCGTAAGCGATGAACCAGCCTCCATCCATTAGGGATCCGTCCATTCCACCAAAACCCTCTGCTCCAGGGATAGAAGACCCCCGTCCATCAATACGAATCGGGGCGGTATATGACCCCCGGTGTTATGCGATTGAGGACCCCTGGAGGAAGTGCTAGGATCGCCATGCGCATTATTCGTGGCGGTGCCGTCGCACACGCCTCCAGGGGGTTCTGTCTGTTGGAAGGCCAATCTTCAGCCAAACCCCCGCATTGTTCAATATATTGAACAGACTGTCAAGCGGGAATTTCACGATATTGGACAGAGAATTTGTTAACCGATTGCGGATGGTAGCGGGTCAAAGATCCGTTCGTGAGGTTGGTAAGGCGGTCCAACGGCCCTATACGACCATCCACAGCTATTTGAAGGAGGAGCGCGAGCCACCCGCGTCTTTCATCGCCGACTTCTGCCGGGCGTTTGAGATTTCAGAGCACTGGCTCTTAACAGGCGAGGGCCCAATGCAGCAGGTCGGTGTAAAGTCCTCCGAAGAACTGGATACCCCTGTCGCCAGGGAGGCCACACGGTCGTACAAGGCCGGCACAGGTCGAGATCTCAACGAACTCTTTGACCGCCAGATGGGAATCCTGAAGCACATCCGGTCTATGGGAAAAGAGGGCAGGGAATTCGCCGATGTGGTCGCGGCCCTGATTCAGCTAAAGGAAAAGGACCTGAAGAAATACAGGGCGTTGATGACACTTTTCGACGTCGGGAAGAAATCCGTGAACTGACAGCAGCCACGCCCACGCGGACTCCCCCTTGAATAAGCAACCGCCCCTCGACATTTTCAGCCCGGGCCCGCCGCCTAAACACACAGAATCTCATTTCCCAACCCCTTATTTTTCTGCTTCTCCTGAAATCCACTTCCCCCCCCTTTCCTGGCCGGGAAGAAAAGAGGGCGCCGCGTTGACGCGCTTTGACCTGCGTGCTATGAGGGTGCGGCCTATTCCAACTTGAGGGGAATCCGTCTTGCAAAAAGAGGTGATTCACTCCGCCAAAGTCCCCCCCGCGAAGGTCCCCCTCTCCCAGGGCGTCAAGCTGGGGGACATGGTCTATTGCTCCGGACAGTTGGGCAACGACCCGGCGACCGGACAGCTCGTTCCGGG
Organism: uncultured Dehalococcoidia bacterium; assembly: GCA_964397605.1. Lineage (GTDB taxonomy): Bacteria > Chloroflexota > Dehalococcoidia > Lucifugimonadales > JAPULR01. Next base: position 2,184 of record CAYNJI010000186.1, read on the forward strand.
CGGCATCGGCCCGGAGACGCGGCAGGTGTGCGAAAACCTGAAGGCCGTCCTCGAAGCTGCGGGATCTTCGCTCGACAAGGCCGTCAAGGTGACCATCTTCCTGGCGGACCTGAGCGAGATGATCGAGATGAACAACGTCTTCAACGAATATTTCCCGAAGGACCCGCCCGCGCGGACGACCCTGGCCGTGAAGGACCTCATCGGCGGCGCGCGTCTCGAAATCGAGCTGACGGCGCCTCTGTAGCGCCGTCACCCGTTGAAAAAGCGCGTGGGAGTCTCCGATGGCCGAGAAGAACGGCTTGGCGTGTTTCTTCAAAAACCAAGTTGCGCATTGGGCTTTGCTTCTCGTGTTGTTGGGGATTACGTGGGCCGTCCGCTCACAGATGGAAGC
>CAYNJI010000187.1:0-2568 GCA_964397605.1 uncultured Dehalococcoidia bacterium
GGATGCAATGATGAGGCCTGTGCCTACTAAGTTGCCATCTTCGCCTGCCTCTCCGCCCCCCTTTCCCAATACCGTCAGAGGGTCCGCTACCTTCGACGGGGAGCCTGCCCGCGATGGGATCGAGATATATGCGGAGATAGTCGACGGCAACGTGCTCTACGCAACCCCATCGGTACTCGTCGCCGACGGCAAGTTCAATCAGTTGAGCGTTCAACCGCCCTCCACAGACTTCCACAACGCTACCATCAACTTCTACGCTTGGATCGACGGAGCTGGGGTGCAGGCGGCGGAGACAGTCCCATTCAACGGCCGCTTGGGTCCGGCGGAAGTTCCCTTCGTCATTGATCAGGACCTCACCTTTACGACGTCTGGCTCCTAGCCGCAGCTTCTAATCGAACGCAAAACGCCGCCTCCCCGACGGACAGCGTAGGGGAGGCGGCGTTGTATTACTAAGCTGCAGGCGTCGGTATGGCCAAGAGGCGCATGGCGCGCTCCGCGGCCGCGGTGAGCAATTCAGAGGTCCTGGCTACGCTGACTCGCATGGACAAGGGTCTATCGACGATGCAGACCGCTGCGCTTATGCCGTGATCGTAGACGGCTTCGAAGCCCCGGCCCAGGCTTCCCGCTAGGGCGATGACGGGGATTCCCAGGGCTGATGCCCGCCGGGCCACCCCGACGGGAGCCTTGTTGTAGGCGGTGGAGGCGTCCAGTCTTCCCTCACCGGTAATGACAAGGTCCGCGCCCTGTAGTCGGGCGTCGAAGTCCAAGACCTGGCAGACAATGTCGATGCCGGACCGCACCTGACCGCCGCAGAAGGCCATGAGTCCGGCGCCCAGACCGCCGGCGGCTCCTGCCCCGGGTCGCTCGGCAACGTCTATGCCAAGAGACTCCCGTACGACGGAGGCGTATCGCTCCAGAGCTTTGTCGAGGACCCTCACCGTATTGGCGTTGGCCCCCTTCTGAGGGCCATAGACGGCGGAGGCGCCTTCCGGGCCGCAAAGGGGGTTGTCCACGTCGGACGCGGCGATGATTTCCGCCCGCTTAAGGGCCGGATGCAGGCCCAAAACGTCGATGGAGGCCAGGCGGGAAAGAGCAGCCCCGCCGGGGGTAAGCGGAAGGCCCTTCGAATCATAGAACCTAACGCCCAGGGCCCAAGCCATGCCTACTCCCCCGTCGTTGGTGGCGCTGCCGCCCATTCCGACGATGATGCGACGATATCCCCTATCCAGAGCGCGCTTGATGAGCTGGCCGGTGCCGTAGGTGGAGGTGTGACGGGGGTTTCGGTCCTTGTAGGGAAGGAGCGCCAGCCCCGACGCCTGGGCCATCTCTATAACGGCAGTCTTGCAGTCCCCCATGACTCCCCAGCGAGCCTGCACGCGCTGGCGCAGTGGGCCGTTTACTCGGCTGGCGAAGGTCTGCCCCGACGTGGCCTCAACCAGGGCGTCCAGGGTGCCGTCTCCTCCGTCGGCCACGGGGACCAGGACTGTCTCCGCCTTGGGAAAGACGCGAAGAATCCCTTCCTGAATGGCTCGGGCAGCCTCCGGTCCGGAGACGCTTCCCTTGAAGGATTGTGGCGCAATGACTATCCGCATGATGTCAAATTATACACCGTGGTTTATTACGGCTCTGCCCTTTGCTAGAATCCAAGCATTCAGGGCAAAAATTCAGGCGGCACTAAGGGAGGCGCGGCATGACTTCAAAACAGGACCTCAAAAATCGGGTGAGGCAGGCCATCGACGATAAGGCCGACGAGATTGTGCGGGTGTCCAAGACCATACTGGACAACCCGGAAACGGGATTTCGGGAGGTGAAGACCGCCAAGCTGGTGGCGGACCTCTTCGGGCAGTGGGGCATACAGCATCGAAAGGGGCTGGCCCTCACCGGCATCAAGGGCGTGGTCGAAGGTGGGGCTTCGGGGCCTACGGTGGCGGTGTTGGGAGAGCTCGATTCCCTAATAGTTTCGGAGCATCCCCACGCCGACTCGGATACGGCGGCGGCCCATGCCTGCGGTCACCACGCCCAGATAGGAATGCTGATGGGCGTGGCCTGCGGGCTGATGTCTTCGCAAGTCATGGAACAGCTGGGCGGTCGGGTGGCGCTCTTCGCCGTGCCTGCGGAGGAGTACATAGAGATTGAGTACCGGGACGAGCTGCGTCGAGACGGCAAGTTGGAATTCCTTGGCGGCAAGCCGGAGTTGATCCGATTGGGGGAGATGGACGACGTGGACATGGCGTTGATGTGCCACACCACCAGCGAGGCATCGGAGATGCAGCTGTGCATCAGCGGGACCAATAACGGGACCCTGGCCAAGAAGATCCGCTTTCTGGGGAGGGCAGCCCACGCCGGAGGTGCGCCCCATCTGGGGGTGAACGCCCTCAACGCCGCGTCCCTGGCCCTGATGGCCATCCATGCAAACCGGGAGACCTTCCGGGACGAAGACACCATCCGCGTGCACCCCATCATCACCAAGGGTGGAGAGGCAGTCAGCGCGGTACCGGCCGACGTGCGGATGGAGACCTTCGTCCGGGCCAAGACCCTTGAGGCCGTGATGGGGGCAAACCGCAAGGT
>CAYNJI010000188.1:0-2544 GCA_964397605.1 uncultured Dehalococcoidia bacterium
GTGTAGCGCTATTCGCATCGGTTCCAGCCGCAGGAGAGGCAAGCCTGGCAGCCCTCCTGGAAGATGGTCAAGCCGTTGCACTCTGGGCACCGTACGCCGGTATCGTGAAGGTGCGTGCCGTTGCCGTTGGACTCCCTGGGTTGGGAATATTCGGTGGTATCCAGCTGAAGCTGCTTGGCGTAGGACGGACGGCCCTGACCGCGAACGGAGCCGGGGATGTGGCGTTCCAGGGCCAGGGCCACGGCGTCGGCGGGGGAACCCACCAGAATGCCCTGGTCCCACGCAGGGACGCAGGTTATGCCCTTAAGCTGGTCGACTATTTCTATGGGGTCGATACCGGAGCGAAGGGCCAGGGAGATCAGGCGGGATATGGCCTCCATGCCGGCGGACTCGCAGCCGCCAGCCTTGCCAATGGTGGAGGAGAAGACCTCGAAGGGCCTCAGTTCCTCATCGAAGTTGACGGTGACGTACATATTGCCGTGACCGGTGCGCACCCGCTCCGTTACGCCCTGCATAAGGCTGGGCCGAGGGCGCACCGTCAGGGTGGGGAAGGCCGGCGTTGCTGCGGCCTGCTTGTCCTTGCTTGCTTGGACCTCCAGCACCTGGTTGGGCTTGGAGCCGTCCCGGTAGATGGTGATGCCGATACAATTGGAGCCGTAGGCCATCTTGTAGGCCTGCTGAACGTCTTCCCGGTTGGCGTTGTTGGCCATGTTGATGGTCTTGCTGACGGCCAAGTTAGTGTGCTTCTGGTATACCCCCTGCATGTTGACGTGGGCCTTGTAGTCGATTTCCAGGGAGGTTTTGAAGAGTTCTTTCACGTGCGATGGCACGGAGTCAGCGTTCTGTACGGAGCCGGTGCGGGCCACCTTGTCCATAAGCTCCTCGCTGTAGTAGCCGCCAGCCTTGGCCATTTCGACGAAGTAGGGGTTGACCTCCCGCAGTTGCTTGCCGTCCAGAACGTTCTTGACGAAAGCGACGGCGAAGATGGGCTCAATGCCGCTGGAAGCGCCGGCGATTACGCTGATGGTGCCCGTGGGGGCGATGCAGGTGCGGGTGGAGTTTCGTATGGGCACGTCTTCCCGACATGCCGGATATGCGCCCCTCTCTTGGGCGAGTTCTATGGAGGTCTCACGGGCCACCCGGTTGATGAGACCCATGACCTGATCGGCCACTTTGAGGGCATCGGGGGACTCGTAGGATATGCCCATCTTGATGAGGGCGTCGTGCCAACCCATGACCCCGAGGCCAATCTTGCGGGTCTTTGCCACGGCGTCCTTCACCTCCTGGATGGGGAAGTGGTTTACGGTTACCACGTTGTCCAGGAAGCGGGTGGCGGTGCGGGTGGTCTCCGCTAGTCCGTCGTAGTCGAAGACGCCTTGATTTACGAACCTGGCGAGGTTCAGAGCGCCGAGGTTGCAGGCTTCAAAGCCTAGGAGGGGGACTTCGCCGCAGGGGTTGGTACTGTCCAGGCTGCCCAGGTGGGGCGTAGGGTTGTTGCGGTTGGCCTCGTCTATGAAATATAGACCAGGGTCGCCCGTTTCCCAAGCTGAGTCAATTATCTCATCCCAAATCTGGCTGGCGGGGACGGTACGGACCACTTTCTGGCTGGATGGGTCGATTAGGTCCCAATCCATGTCCCGCTCCACGGCCTGCATGAAGTCGTCGGTAATGGCCACTGACACGTTGAAGTTCTGGGCGTCGGTGTTTGTGTCCTTCATGTGGATGAAGTCGAAGATTTCCGGATGACTGACGTGGAGGATGCCCATGTTGGCGCCGTGGCGCTTGCCGCCCTGGGTAATCATGTCGCTGAGGGCGCTGAACATCTTGAGGACGGCAACGGCGCCGCAGGCCTTGCCGTGGGTGGTGGAGATGGGGCTGCCCCGGGGGCGCAGCTTGGAGAAGGCGTAGCCGATGCCGCCGCCGAACTTCTGGATCATGGCAGAGGTCGTGGAGGCCTTCATGATGCTCTCCATGGTGTCTTCCACGGGGATGACGAAGCAGGCGGAGAGGGTACCTTGGCCGGTGCCGGCGTTGAACAGGGTGGGGGAGTTGGGCATGAACCGGCATGAGGTCATCAGGTCGTAGAATTCCTGGGCCCAGTAGTCGCGGCCTTGGAGGGTGTGGGGACTGGAGTCTTCCGGCTTCGCAATGGCATGGGCCACGCGCCAAAACAGGTCTTCCGGCGTTTCGTCCCCCAGCAGGTAGCGGGTCTTGAGGACGATTTTGGCGTTCTGCGTCAATTGTAAAGTCGTCATAAAATCTCCAAGACTAAAAAATTAAACGTGAAAGTTCAGAATAAAAAATTGTATGTGACTGTACTCCGTAGGCCCGATGAGCTAGTTAACGTGGATGGTGCTCGTAATGCTGTTGGCGAGGTGGTCCCTGCCTGCGGTCAGGCGATAGACGTACTGGGACTTGCGAATTCGACGGCTAAGGAGCCGATGACGCCGCATAAGCTCCATGGAGCGGGTGGCCTGGGCATAGCTTATCTTGAGCACCTTGGCCAACTGGCTGCGGGTAATGCCCTTCTCGGGAATCACCAAT
>CAYNJI010000189.1:0-2529 GCA_964397605.1 uncultured Dehalococcoidia bacterium
AGCACTCCCGCCTATGGATAAACGGCAAGATAGAGACGCTTCAGCCCCAGGGATTCCGGCGGCTAGCCCAGGCCTTCCCATCCGCCATCCTCCAATGCCCCATCGATTTCATGGTTCCTCTGATGAACACCCTGCCGGAGCAGGCCAAGACACTTCTAGACGAGTTCGCCTCCTGGGGCATCAACCGGTTCTCCATAATGTGGGACACACCCTCTATGCGACGTATTCTGGGCCTGCTGGACGACTGGGGCTTCGGGTTGAACATCTACAATGTGCCTGACCTGCAGGCGTTCCTACGGGCCGTGCTGATGCAGCCTCGCTCGGTAACTTCAGACTTTAACTTCCCCAAGTGGCGATGCTACGGACGGGGATCCGGCGAAGGGGACATCCGTCACAGTCTCCCACTTCAGCCGAGCCTGATAGCGGTGCCCTAAGCACCCCGTCCCGCGGGTTCCCGGGGCAACGGCGGCTCTTGCGCTTCCCAACCAGCCGAACCGCTCAGCCAACCCACGCAGCCTTTGACGGACGAACCCGGTCAAACGCCTCGACGCGTGCCGACCGCATCTCCTCAAAAGGCGTTACAATAGCAGCGTAATGAAAATTGTTGCCCACGTCTTCCTCTTCATCTTAGCGTTCCTAATCTTCTACCTCGGCCTGGGGATTGGGCTGGCGTTCAATCCCATTCTGGGCACCCTCCTCTGGCTACTGGCAGCCGCCATAGCCGTTGGCAACATCCTCTGGATAGTACGCACCAAGAAATAAGGGCCCCCATCATTTTCATCCTCCTATGCGGCCTTCCCAAGGCTACATAGGGCGATGACACCGGCTATTTCTATAGTGAAGGACAGGGCGCCTCGGGCGCAGGAAGGACTACGAAGAGCCTGAGTCAGCCAACGTCCCCATTTCTCCCCCTACGCATGACAGCATTCCCATCATGAACTGGAACATCTCCTCCGGCGGCTCTCCGACCTGCTCTCCCTCAGTCGGGGGAGTCGTCTGAATGAACTCCAGCAGAGCGGTCAAGTCCAAGCCCACCATTAACTCCCTAACGCATTCCTGCGTCTCCGGGCTCGCGTCTCCCATGCTGGCAATGACGGCGGAGGTGTATAGAATGGAAGCCTTCTCCGGCTCAAGACAAGTGATTGCCCCAAGCTCCTCCGGACCCGCCACCGCTGACTCTCTCAAGACGTTCAATGCCAGAAGGGACTCCAAGGCATCTTCGTCTATTGCGTCACGGATACACGATTGTTCCGAAGACGATAGGACGTCGTAGACGTCCTGCCATGTAGAGTTTTCGTCCAAGTCGAGGAGCTCACCACCGGACGAATCCGAGGAGCTCCGCGTAGGCTCGGCCGTGGGTGTCGGAGTAGGCGCCAACGTAGGTGTGGGCGTAGGGGTCGGAACCGGCGTAGGCGTTGGCGTAGGCGTTAACGTAGGCGTTCGGGTAGGCGTAGAAGTAGGTACCGGTGTGGACGTAGCAGTCGGAACCACGGTGGGGGCAGACGTCGCAGGCATAGCGATGGGCGTAGAGGCCGGGGCTTCTACTGCCGCAGTAGTCGGCGAAGGCTCGTCGCTCCCGCCCCCACAGGCCCCCGTCAACGCAACCGCTGCACTCAAGAGCAGCGTCGCCAATAGCAGCCTTCCTACGCGTCCTTGCAGCCATTCCCTCATCTCAGGGCCTCCCTATGCCAAGAGTAAAAAAGGAATATAGCAGTGTGGGTGGCCCGCTTCTACGTCAACCCACGCTGCTTTCGGCAACTTTGCCGTTGCCCTTTGCTGGCTTATACTAGCCTTGGGGAGACGGACCGGAACGAGGACCTGATGCCGCCTCCCTGTCACTTAAAGGAGGCGAAACCATGGAACTCTTGAAGAGAGCGACCGCCGTATATCTCTTGGCCGCCGCTGCGGTCATCGCAGCTCAGTTGGTGTTCTCACCCTTCTATCGTAACGTGGTGGACGTTGGAGACATCTGGCACGTCATGAACTGGTTCATGGCTGCGTCCATTATCATCACCCTGGTGGTGCGATACCATGACAAGTTGCAGTTGGACAGGGAGGATACCGGTGGCGGCATCTCCCGCAGATACCTGGAGACCTGCGCCGGCCTGGTGGTTGGAGTGTTTCTGGCCCTCTGGTTCTTCTCGAACTGGGGAGACGAGTTCATAACCTCGTCCGGGGCTCAGAGCGACACCAACTTGCTGATTTGGGCCTTCATAAACCCCCTCTTCGTGGTTGTGACGGGACTAACCGGCTGCCGGTTGTGGGCGAGTCGCTAGCCGATGACAGCTTTCCTCGGCGGCCCCGCCCTTAGCAATCGACCTGTTGGACTCTGCCACAAAGCGTAACCCTTCGGACGGCCCAACGCCCTCAGACCAGAAAACCTGTTCAACGGGACATGGTCTCTTATTGACAAGCAATGCCCCTCCTTGAAACCATTACAGTTGCCACGGTTGCGGCGCAGGCGCGGGCACAGTCAACCCGAACTTAAGGAGCCAGATTCTTGCCGGATTTTCTGGCCATCTTTGCCGT
>CAYNJI010000190.1:0-2506 GCA_964397605.1 uncultured Dehalococcoidia bacterium
GTGGACGATTGTGGCGCTGGTGCTTGTTCCCCTGGCGGCGAAGGTGGCGGGGGCCTTCATAGGCTCCTACCTGGCCCGCTTGGAGATGGTCCAGCCAATGGCGGCGGGGCTAATGGCCAAGGGGGTGGCGGAGGTTGCGCTGCTGCTGGTCCTGTTCCAGCACGGCGACATATCGCGTGAAGTGTTTTCTCTGATGGTTCTGGTGATGCTTTCCTACATACTTGTAGTTCCCATGGTTATCAACTTCGCCATCAAGAAAACGAAGACCCCGGAGAACGTCGTATTGCCGAGGGTGGTGCCGTCTTCCCTTGTAGGCTTCGCCCTGGACGGTGTGAAGGTGAGGGAAATTCTGGATAGGTCGCGTTCTTATCCGGGGCCGGGAATAACGGTGAGGAGGTTTGTTGACACGTGGGTAACGTCGTATCAAGATTACTACGTGGTGGCGGATAGGGGAATCTTCGTCGGCATAGTGTCGCTGAGCAAACTAAGGTATCTTCGGAAGGGGGAGTGGGGTGCCGTGCCGCTGAGAAACGTGCTGAGACACGAGCCTCTTACGGCGAGTCCCGAGGACCTGATTGAAGACGTGCTGCAGAGGATGACGGAGCGGGGGTTTTCCGTGATGCCAGTGATAGACGATAAGAGCCGGCAGTTCTTGGGATCGGTAACGAGTCATGACGTGTTGGACCATATGCTTTCGGCGGCAAAGGGGGAGCACGTATCCTAGTGGCTCAAGGCTGAGACGGGGTTCTCCGGCAGAGTTTGTATAGGAGTAGTTGATTATGGAAGGAGTGGAAGAAGTTCTTTCCGTTCTAGACGTGGCGTACCAGTTCCCGCGGAATTACATGAGACGGGTGTCCGAAGAAGCTCTGCAATTCCGGGACCAGGTGTCCCAGGGCGCTCGAGATTCTCTCAACGCGGCAATCAACAACAGTGGCATCAGATTGGACGGGTTCCGCGATGTCAGCAAGGCGGACGCGGACAAACTGGCGGGGCCGGCTATTGGGGAGATTGCGGAGGGCAACGAGAAACTGCTGAGGTCCGTTCTGAGGACATGGATGGAGTCCCGAGAGGTGCTGCGGGCGCAGGTGGCGGAGGAATTGAGCAGGTTGGGGGTTCCGACGGACGGGCTGTGGGGAAGGAGTGATGGGTCAATAAGTATCCGGGAAGAATCGGAATGGTCTGAGAAGCTGCGAATCGTCATGGCGGAGGTGAAGGGCGCGGATGAGCTTGACGTGAAGCTGATGATGACTTGCGTGTCCGGGTTAGCGCCTGAGCCGCCGGAGGAGACGCAGCCGGAGTCGGAAATGTTCAATCGGTGGTTGGAGGAGTTGAGAGACCTTCCGGCCGATGCCTCCGACTGGGATGAGTTGCAGGCCTTCGTCCGGGAAGCCGAAGGCATTGCCGAGGAGAAGGTGGTAGAGCGGGCGCGAGGCCAGATAAATGAGCTGGAGCAGCTTATCGGGGAGTCGGAGAAGGAGTTTGGCGACGAACTGGAGTATCTGGAGATTGACTTGAAGGACTGGGTGAACGAGGCCCAGGAATATCCTGCCGTTTTCCCTCAGGCTGTGTTGGTGGCTGAGGGGCTGCGGGACAGCCTCTCGGACTACGTAAAGCTGTGGGCCATAGGCAGGACCAGGAGCGAGGAGGCTGAACGCAGGGTGGCACGGGAACTGTGCGAGGACTTCATCTTTGGATTGGTGTCGGAGTGGCGGGAACTGGTGAGTGTTGCGAAGTCGATCAAAGAGGAGATTGGGCAGACGGTTGGTGTGGAAGAAGAGGCGGAAGTTGGCGTAGGGGCGGAGGAGGGAGGAGAGACTGGGAATACAACTTTGGAGTCAGAGGGGACAGAAGAGTCGTTGGATGGAGAAGAGGAGCCGTTGGCGGCGGCAATGGCGGAGGAACTGCAACGGGAGCGGCGGAAGAGCGGGAGACTCAAGGAGGAGCGGGCGGCGTTGGATGTGGAGAAGAGTGGGCTTGAGGTTAAGGTGGCGGACCTAGAGGGGGAGGTGGACCGGTTTCGGCAGGACCTATATGAAAGCCAGCAGAACGAGAAGGTCTGGCGGGAGCAGTTTGTTTCGGTCAGCAAGTCGGTAGGAGGGGAGAAGGGGGAGGACCCCGGCGGGATTGCGGACGTGGAGGATGCGGTGGAGCGGGCACGTCGGGCGTTTCCGAATGAGCTGGTGGTTGCGTTGAACTCCAAGTCGGACGTTGAGACGCCGTTCAAGAGGCCGGACGAGGTCTACAGCGTGCTTGCCTGGCTGAGTACGGAGTACCACCGGGCGCGGACGCGGGAGGTGGGCCGAGACCCGCAGTTCGATAAGCTGTTGAAGGAGGCGTGTTCAGGGTGGTTCTACAAGCCCAAGCAGACGGACGAGACGAAGGACCAGTACCCGGAATGGTATCGCACGAGGGTGGAAGACAGGGTGTATGAGTTGGACATACACGTCGGGAAGGGGACGAGCTTTGACCCGCACAACACCATCCGGATCGCGTTCGACCGGTAAGA
>CAYNJI010000191.1:0-2479 GCA_964397605.1 uncultured Dehalococcoidia bacterium
ACCCCCATCCTAACCTTCCCCCATCGGGGGGAAGGGACTTGTTCAGAGGTTCCCTGGATTCATGGAGATGGCATAACAATGGCCCACCCAGACGTGGCTGCGGAAGTCCACCACTCCGGCGGCTCCTATCCCGTGATAGCGGGATGGGGGATCATCAACGGCCTCGGCGACCGTTTGTTGGAGGTGGGGGTCAAAGGCACCGCCTATATCATCACCGACGAAAACGTGATGAACCCCTACGGCCGGAACGTGCAGCGGGCCTTGCAGAAGAGCGGTATCGCCGCTCACTGTTTCGTCATTCCAGCTGGTGAGACCAGCAAGAGCTTCGAGTTGGCCCAAGCCATTTACAACTGGCTCGTGGAGTTGCGCGCGGAGCGGGGACAGGCGATCATCAGCGTCGGGGGAGGGGTCGTTGGGGATCTCGGTGGGTTCGTGGCCGCGACATTCCTGCGAGGCGTTCCTTTCGTACAAGTGCCGACCAGCATGGCGGCGATGGTGGACGCCTCCATCGGCGGCAAGGTGGCGGTCAATTTGCCCCAAGCCAAGAACCTGGTGGGGGCGTTCTATCAACCCAGAGGGGTGTTCGCCGACGTCGAAACCCTCTCCACCCTGGGGAAGCGCGAGCTGGCCGAGGGATGGGCGGAGGCCATAAAACACGGTTTTATCCTGGACCGCAGTCTGGTGGATGTTTTCGAAGAGCACGCCGAGGCCCTGATGGAGGTGGAGCCGGAAATCTCTACCGAGGTCATCCGGCGCAGCATGGCCATCAAGGCCGGCGTGGTCAGCCAGGACGAACGGGAAACCCTTGGGATACGGGTGTTGCTGAACTACGGACACACCATCGGCCACGCCCTCGAAGCGTCCACCGAATACGGCCGCTTCCTTCATGGCGAGGGGGTGTCGGTGGGAATGATGGGCGCCGCACGAATGGCCCGGGAGATGGGAATCCTCGCCCCCGAGGTCGTCGACCGGCAGCAGAGTCTCTTGGAGCGGTTCAATCTGCCCATCACCGCCCATGGAGTGGACGTCGACCGTGTGCTGGGAGCGATGTCCCTGGACAAGAAGAACCAGGGGGGCAGCAACCGCTGGGTGATGCTGGAGGGCGTGGGCTCCGCGGTAGTCCGGAGCGACATACCCAGGGAGTTGGTCGAACGGACTGTCCGGGAGTTAGTAGCGTAAAGGGACGGGGCGTACTCTTGGACCCAATTGCCATCCGAGGGAATGTATTAAGGAACATCTGAACAAGTCCCTTCCCCCCGATGGGGGAAGGTTAGGATGGGGGCCGGCGCTCATCTGATAGCTAATACCGTTAAGCTCGCCTCCGAGATTTCGGCTTTCGCCTCAATGGCCATAACTTGTTCAGATGACTCTTGTCCGTTGATTAACGGGATCATTCCATTCAGAATGCGACTGGCTCCTTGCCATCTCTTCGTAGCCTGCTCGTGGCAGGGATGCAGAATGGCTTACGGGGACTGATCAGCTCAAGTTTGGAGATTGGCGGGGTAGGAATTGGGGGATCCAATCTTGGCTTGGGAAGCCTCACATGAAAGTCCGGGCGTTGGCCAGTTGGCGAGTCGTACAGGAGCGCGTCAAGCATTATTTGAGCGTTTCGCCACGCGCGTTCAGGTTGACGACAGCTTAAGTCGCAAGCTCGTTTCCTATCAGGGGAACAGGAACGCCCCGGGCCTCCGCTGATTGAAATATAAGGAAGGGTTTTCCTCCAACCTGGTCAGAGGCTTGCTCAGCCGGGCCAGCCCGAAGTCCGTCCTCGACCCCTTTTCCGGTGCCGGTACGGCTGTTCTTACTGCTTGCAGCATGGGCCTGAAGGGGACCCGGAATCGAGATCATGCCAGTTGGGAATCTGGGAGCGCGTGCTGTTGCCGCGTCCTGCAACGGTCTGGACCTCCCTTGCTTTAGAGAGGTGTCCAACGGCCTTCTGCGTGCTGTATCCCAGGAATCCCACAGCGATAATTTCCTGTTCCCTCATGTGGCCATCACAGAACACGCCTTTCCTCAAGCCACCGAAAGGGACTTGGCCAATGCCCGAGAGTTCATCGCAGGCGTGACCAACCCGTCTCTATCAACTATTTTGACCGTAGCCTGCCTAAGCGTCCTTGAAGAGGTCAGCTATACACGCAAAGATGGGCAATTTCTGAGATGGGATCCTCAATCCGGCCGCGACGTAAGCCCGAAGCTGCATAAAGAATCGATCCCCACGCTTGAAGAGGCCCTGCGCCGCCGTTTGACCGCGATAGCCAGCGATATCCCAGTGCTGCGACGCAATTTCGACGGTCCCATGCCCGAATTCATTGACGGTTCAAGCCTTACAGAACTTAGAAAGCTGCCCACCGCAAGCTTTGACGCCGTGGTAACCTCACCACCCTACGCCAACCGGTACGACTACACCCGCACCTACGCCTTGGAACTAGTACTCAGTCAACTTCGTTTTAGCAATTGTTTAAGAAAACGGACAATTGGG
>CAYNJI010000192.1:0-2471 GCA_964397605.1 uncultured Dehalococcoidia bacterium
GAAGGCCCGCGGCGAAAGACGGCCGCCATCGTGGGGGAGGGCGAGCCGGGCGACTGGCAGGTCTACACATACGGCGACCTGCACCGGGAAGTGTGCCGCTTTGCCAACGGACTGAAGAGCCTGGGGGTGAAGAAGGGCGACAGGGTAACGATTTACATGCCCATGATACCGGAGCTTGCCATTGCCATGCTCGCCTGCACCCGCATCGGCGCGCCTCACAGCATCGTTTTTGGCGGCTTCAGCCCCGAATCCCTCCGCGACCGGATCAACGACTGCGAGGCAACGGTGGTCATCACCGCCGACGGCGGATATCGGAGGGGCGGCATCATCCCTCTGAAGCAGAATACGGACGAGGCGGTGGAAGGCACTCCGACAGTCGAGCACGTTGTGGTTGTCCAAAGGGTGGGCGACAAGTTCGAAGGGTCGATGCAGGAGGGTCGGGACATCTGGTGGCACGACCTGGTGGAGGGCCAGTCGCGGGTGTGCCCCGCCGAACCCATGGACAGCGAAGATATGCTGTTCATCCTCTACACCAGCGGCACCACGGGCAAGCCCAAGGGCGTGGTGCACACCACCGGCGGCTACATGGTGGGGACATACGCGACCTTCAAGTGGGTCTTCGACATTAAGGAGGACGACGTCTACTGGTGCACCGCAGACATCGGCTGGGTAACCGGACACAGCTATATCGTCTACGGACCTCTGGCCAATGGCGCGACGTCCGTCATGTACGAGGGTGCGCCCGACTTCCCCGACCGGGACCGCTTCTGGGACATCGTTGAGAAGTACCGCGCGACCATTGTCTACACCGCGCCGACCGCCATACGGGCCTGCATGAGGTGGGGCGAGGAGTATCCCAAGAAGCACGACCTCTCGTCGATCCGTCTGCTGGGCACCGTGGGAGAACCCATCAACCCCGAAGCGTGGATGTGGTATCGGAAGAACATCGGCGGCGACCGCGTTCCAATCGTAGATACCTGGTGGCAGACGGAGACGGGCAGCATATTGATTACGCCCCTGCCCGGCATCACCACTACAACCCCGGGTTCGGCCACCAAGCCCTTCCCCGGCATCCAGGCTGAAATCGTCGACGAAAAGGGCGATCCGGTGGAACCTGGCCAGGGCGGTTATCTGGTGCTGAAACGCCCCTGGCCCGCCATGCTGCGGACCATCTACGGCGACCCCCAGCGGTACGTGGAACAGTACTGGAGCCGCTACCCCAACATCTACTTCACCGGAGACGGGGCCAAGATGGACGAGAACGGCTTCTTCTGGATTCTGGGCCGGGTGGACGACGTAATCAACGTGGCGGGCCATCGCATCAGCACTATGGAGGTGGAGAGCGCACTGGTGGACCACAACGCCGTCGCGGAGGCCGCGTCCATCGGCAAGAGCCACGATATCAAGGGACAGGGTGTTGTGGCCTTCGTAACGCTCAAGGAGGGCATCGACACGTCCGACGCGATGGCGCAGGAGCTGAAGAACCACGTAAGGACGAAGATAGGCGCAATCGCCCGCCCCGACGAGATTTACTTTACGGCGGACCTGCCCAAGACTCGCAGCGGGAAGATCATGCGCCGGCTGCTGCGGGACATTGCGGAAGGGCGCGTGCTGGGCGACACGACGACGCTGGCAGACCCGACGGTGGTGGAGATGCTGAAGCAGCAGTACGAGGAGGAGGAGTAGGGGGCGGGTTTGTCATCCCGAAAAATACTATTGAACGTAGACATGTACCAGGAAATCCGGTCATAATAAACGGAAGCGACAAACTTAAGAGGCGCATCCTAAGCAGTCGTTCGGACGCAAACATAGGATTTAATGAACTCCGACGATTCCTGTTGCGCCTGGGGTTTAGTGCGCGTGTGCGGGGAATCCACTATATCTTCAGGCTACACGGACTTCGAGAAAAAATAAACTTGCAGCGAGACGGCAGCCACGCTAAACCCTATCAGGTTCGGCACATTCGGCGGCTATTGTTGAAGTACTGGCTCTAGCAAGGAGGCAACGATGCACAAATACGAAGTAATCCTCTACTGGAGCAATGAGGACAAGGCATTCGTGGCGGAAGTTCCCCAGTTGACCGGCTGCGCCGCCCACGGCGACACGCAATTGGCGGCGTTGGAACACGTCAACGAGGCTATGGACTTGTGGATCGACACAGCGAAGGAGTTTGACGACCCGATTCCGGAACCCAAAGGCGAACGGCTGATGCTGGCGTAGCCGTCCTGCGGCGAGGGGTTGGGGGAGAATGCCCCGGGTGAGCCATCCATCTCCAGCCCAGTAAAAACCTTCACTCATAACACAGATACTCTGTGGGAGCCGCCTTCATGTCACTCCGGGTTCGGTGAGTAACCACCTACCGTAGATTGCGAACCGATTATACCGTCTGGAACAGTAGAACTTCGCTGGGTATCATGGAGAATACCAATTCCATCCCTAGCCGAACCTCGCGAAGCTGCCAACCGAGAGAG
>CAYNJI010000193.1:0-2470 GCA_964397605.1 uncultured Dehalococcoidia bacterium
CATAAGCTGGTTTCCGCATGTCAACAGGGTGTGCTCGTTTGGTTCTTAGTGGGTCGGGGAATTGGCATCAGAAGAGAATGGAGTTTGGATGGTTCGTTTTTGGGATTCCAGGCGTGGGAGAGATTCGACTTCAAATACGAATTCGTGCCTAAAACTGTTCGTTTCAGGCGTGGGATTCGTTTCAAAAAAGTCGGGCGTGCAAATCATTGCTAGGGGCAATGAAAAGTGTGGGGTGGAACGTAAAACGTAGGAGGGCGAGAATCTTCGCTCCGCTCAGAATTACAGACAAGACGTATCGGAAGGAGAGGACGGCGTGGGGAGTAGCGTATGTGGGGTGTTTGGTATGCACGGGTTTGTTGAGAGATGGTAGCAGGGCGTGAGAAGGGTGGGCAAGGGGAAGATGTCAGTGGCGATGGGGAATAATGTTGGGCCGCTGAAATTCGGCGCTGGCAGACAGATTTTCGATTGCAAGTCTCAAGTTGACAACCCCATAGGCAGGTGCTAAATTGCGCTGGATTGGCGCTTCCCAGGTATAGGCCTAAGGAGCGTCTTCTTTCCGGCTGAATACGGCGCAAGAAGGGCCGGGGAAGTCAATGATGTTGCCACGCTACGGTGCAATATGGATGAGGGAACCAGTACAGGACATTGGGACCGTCTGCAGGAGCTTTGCGGCTCCGTGCTTTCCCAACGACCATTGATTCTTGCCAGCAACCGAGGGCCCATTGAGCACTATGTGCGCTACGATGGTCGCACCGAGGTCCGCCGAGGCAGTGGCGGAGTGGTTACGGCCCTCAGCTCCCTGACCAAGATGCTGGATTTCACGTGGGTGGCCATGGCAATGGGCGAGGGGGATAGAAGGGTGGCGGAGGAGAGTCGCGGGGCCAAAATTCGCTCTAAATTGCCGGGACAGCGTGCCCAGGTCCGCTACGTTTCCACTCCTCGACGCATCTACCACAAGTATTACAACGTGTTCTGCAATCCGTTGTTGTGGTTCCTGCAGCACTATATGTGGAACTCACCCTACAGTCCCAACGTGGACTCGAACGTGCACGACGCATGGAACAACGGATACGTGACCGTCAACGAAAACATGGCCCGCATGGTCATTGACGAGGGGCGTCAAAGCGAAAAGCCTCCCATCGTTATGACCCACGACTATCATTTGTACCTAGCGCCTGGGTTCATTAGAGAGGGGCTGCCAAACGCGGCTATTCAGCACTTCACCCACATTCCGTGGCCGGCTGCCCGCTACTGGAAGCTGCTGCCGAGCTATATTCGAAACCACATCTGCCGCAGCATGGTTTCCGCCGACGTGTTGGGGTTTCAGTCGATTGACGACGTTCGTAATTTCCTGGATTGTTGTGAGGAGTTCCTGCCGGAGTACGAGGTTGACCACAATAACCGTGTCATCTATCACAACGGGCGGGCGTGCCATGTTCGGGCTTATCCGATCTCCGTGAACGTGGACGAGATAATGAGGATTGCTAATTCGCCGCGGGCCCTGGACCACGAACGCAGGCTGCGGTCTGAAATACAGGGCAAGTCGATAATCAGGGTAGATAGGGCAGAACCCAGCAAGAACGTTATTCGGGGGTTCCGGGCGTTCCAACTGCTGCTCTCCCGCTACCCCGAGCTCCACGGCAAGGTCTCGTTCATGGCCTTTCTGGTGCCGTCGCGTACCCACATTCGCCAGTACCAGCGGTACATGGACGACATCCGGCGCATCATTGGCGACATAAATTCGATGTACGGCACCCCCGATTGGCAGCCGGTCAGACCCTACTTAGAGAACAACTACACCCAGGCCATCGCAGGCATGAAGGTCTACGACGTCCTGCTCATAAACGCCGTTATCGACGGCATGAACCTGGTGGCGAAGGAAGGCCCGCTGGTGAATACAAGGGACGGGGTATTGATCCTCTCTGAGACCACCGGTGCGCACCAGCAGCTGAAGCACGGGGCGTTGACGGTTTCGCCCGCGGACATTGAGGGCACTATGCAGGCCATGTATCAGGCGATTACAATGAGTGGGAACGAAAAGAAGCGACGAGCCACGGCTTTGGCCGACAGTATCAGGCGGGAGGATATCAGCCACTGGCTGGTTTCCCAGATTGAGGACTTGGCGCAGCTGACGTAGACCGTGCCAACGTAGCTCAGAGGCAGAGCAGCGGTTTCGTAAACCGCAGGTCGTGGGTTCGATTCCCACCGTTGGCTTTCTTCCTTGCTGAAACTGAGCGTATCCCTTTTCCCCCCTTTAGGGTCACCCGTCCATTTTGCTCCTGCCCCTGGGTCCGGCTCCTTGTCGCTAACCGACCGACAGTGAGGGCCGGCTTTGGAACCAGCGGGCCTGTTGTTCGTAGGCGTGGGCGGCGCTTAGGACAGTTGCCTCGTCGAAGGGGCGGCCCGTCAGTTGGAGGCCGATGGGCAATCCTTCCTTGGTAAACCCGCACGGAACGGTAACCGCAGGCAT
>CAYNJI010000194.1:0-335 GCA_964397605.1 uncultured Dehalococcoidia bacterium
CCTACGAGGTTTCCACTCTGGTAAACTCCGCCGCCAACGATGGCCCGGCAGTGATTCAGCCGATTACCTAGCCAATAGTCACGCCTTGGCCAGGACGTTCAACGGCCCGGTGACGTGTAGAAGCAGCGTGTACCACGCTGCGGTTAAGGCCCAAGGGTGGTATTCAATGCCTGGAGTTTGGAATCTCCCCGTCTACGTCGTTCTAAAGCCATGCAGTAACCAATTATCACCAAGACTAGGGGCTCCTACTTGAAATGAAGGAAGGCCTGGGATTTCAGTCCCAGGCCTTTCTTTTGATACCTTGGATTTTAGAGGTCTATTGCTGATACACCGGT
>CAYNJI010000194.1:345-2455 GCA_964397605.1 uncultured Dehalococcoidia bacterium
CGTCTACTGGCAGCATGCAGAGAGGAGGGGTTGCTGCCGTGGCTCACGGGCACAGAGAGGAAAGAAGCCGTCAACCACCACGTGCCCTAGGACACAACAAAAGGTGATGAGCTGATCAAGGGGGCCGGGGCCTTACTTCGGTGCGCTGGAGTTGGTGTAGATGGCGGGGTAGGCGGGAGGAGGGAGACGTTTGACCGCTTGACGTTCACCGCCCGGACGTCGGGGGATGTAGCTTACGCCGCGTTGGGGGGAGCCGTCCTGTGGGTTGATGGCCTGAAATTTGGAATTTCCCCTGTCTAAAGCGAAGGAACAGCCGTTTATCTCCCAGATTAAGGACTGCCCCTTGGCATGAAGGAAGGCCTGGGATTTCAGTCCCAGGCCTTCCTTTTGATACCTTGGATTTTAGAGGTCTATTACTGATACACCGGTACAGTCCACTCGTGGTATCGGATGGGCCCCACGTGGAGCTGGTTGACCTTGTACTCGGACACGATGCTGGGATCATAGGTGCCTTCGCCGAATATCCATAGCAGCGGCACGCTAATGGCGTTGTCAATCCACCACGTACCAAACTCCTGAGCTAGCCTTATGCGCTCTGCCGGGTCGGCAGTGGCGTCGCAGGCATGTTTATACTCGGATATCTCAGGGTGCTCACGGTATCCAACACCAAGGTCCCGCCACCAGAAGGAAGGCGCCACACAGATTGGGTCTAGCGAGGGGGCGGCAAAGAAGGACCAGTTGGATATGTCGGCGCCCCTAGCTCGCCTCGTCAAACTACCTTCAAAGGGTACGAGCTCAGTCTCGATTCCAATGACTTCCCAGTAGTTCTTAAGAGTCTCTACAATATCTCCCTGCTCCGGTACTGTCCCGCTGGAGCTTGAAAACCAGAGCTGAGTCTTGAACCCATCGGGCCAGCCTGCTTCAACCAGGAGCTCCTTTGCTCTCTCAGGGTCGTAAGGATAAGGCCATCCACCTTCGCGTCCGGTCTGTCCTTTTTTATTGGGATAGGGTGCCCATTCATCCAGGAAGTCTGCCCGCCAAGGTGGGAAGTAGTCCACCAACGGGAATCCTTCTCCGAAGAAGAAAGCGTCGTTAATTTCTTCTCGATTTATCGCGTAGTTCAGTGCCAATCGCACCTTGGTGTTCCGCATTGGGTCGTTGACATCGTATCCAGGAGTTGGGCCACACTCACGACCACCTGGTATCTTTTCGCCACCTGGGCAGTAGTTTTCAGGCTGGTAGAAGGGGATGCGCAAATGGGGATGATATCCCGGCAAGGTGCTCTTTGCCGTCACCATCCCAGCTGCTTCCGCCACACCCCGCAAACTTCGCGAGATCTGCACAATGGCGACTTCTCCGTTAATCAACTGAGCTAGGCGGGTGGCGCCCTCTTTGACGAAGAGGATCTCAAACTCGTGGAACTCCGGTGTCTTCCTCCAATGATTGTCTACCCGCTCATGGAGCACATTCACGTTGAGGTTCAAATCAATATAGCTCCAGGGTCCGTTGCCTATAGGATCGGCCATATACCCGTCCTCACCGCCAACGGTGTCCCACCAAGCCTTGCTCGGCATGCCCGTGTTCCACTTTTCAGAGACAAAGAATGGGAGATCTAAGACAATCTTAGGCAACTCAATTCTAAGACGGTGATCGTTTTCTACAATCCAAGCGCTTTCATCCCTCCCCAGCCTTCCGAGCCAGAGGCCGGGACTTCGCGATCTATCAGTCAGAATCCCTGTCAAGAGGTTGAATGCAAGAACAGCGTCTTGGGCGCTGAACATCATATCCGTGGGTTTGCCATTCCTATAAAAGGGAACGTCATCCCGAAGATTAAAGGTCCAGACCCTCCCGTCGGGGGTCACCGACCAGTCGCTAGCTAGCTCCGGCTCTTCGACGTCTGTTTGATAATGTCTCCCCACAAGGTGTTCGTAGATTGGCATTATCTTTTCTGATGTCTGGGCCTGGGCGTGGGCCATAGTGAACTGGTCCGAAGGAGGAACTACGGATACTATAAGCCGCGGGGACACAGGAATTTTTTCGACCATTGCTTGTGTTGCCGTGGCCGTTGGAGCCGCTGTAGCTCTTGGGGCCTGCGTGGCCGGCATAGCCG
>CAYNJI010000195.1:0-2399 GCA_964397605.1 uncultured Dehalococcoidia bacterium
AGGATCAGGTCCTGATTACAGGTGAAGAACGAACCTCAGCGTGAAGGTTCTTGATTTTGTCCAGTTTGGTGGGTCGGAGTTGACTGTAGGCAGTACCAGCTTCGAGTTATCGATGACGCTTTGATGTTTGAAGAACAGTCCGCTGGAGGAGCCGGCAAGGCCCCTCTGACCTTGGTCCCGAGCATTGCGTTGCCGTTCACTTATTCTTCCGGACTCCCCCGATGTCACGGTTCACGCAATCCGCGCAGGCCCCACGCCGCCAACGCGGTTTTGGGAAGCCCCGCCCTAGTCACGCTGTTGATCGACCAGTTCAGATTGACCGGCCGGAAGGGCGATGCTAGCTTACGCAGCTAAGTCATGACCAAGAAGCTTCCACAACACGCAGAGGTCGTAGTCATTGGGGCTGGCAT
The DNA here is from genome assembly GCA_964397605.1 of uncultured Dehalococcoidia bacterium. GTDB lineage: Bacteria > Chloroflexota > Dehalococcoidia > Lucifugimonadales > JAPULR01. The sequence goes on from CAYNJI010000195.1 coordinate 411, forward strand.
CATAGGGTGCAGCACCGCCTATCACCTTGCCAAAATGGGCTGGAAGGACGTGGTGGTACTGGAAGGAAGCGCCATCGGCAGCGGGACCACTGCTCACTCGGCGGGAATGGTAACTCAACTGCGCCATACCCGCGCGTTGACGGATATCGCTCGCTATGGAGTTCAACTCTACGAGGAGCTCAAGCATGAGACCGGACTGGACACCGGTTTTCGACAGACCGGAAGCATAAGCGTAGCCCGTACTCAGGGCCGCATGGACGAGCTTCGACACACGATTTCCATGGCTAGGAGCTTCGGCGTGGAGATGCACGAGATCGGCCTGGGCGAAGCCAAACAGCTCTGGCCCATGCTGAGCACCGAAGGCCTGGTGGGAGCAGTACACGTGCCCAAAGATGGAGAAACCGAGCCGGACAGCACGACTAACGCTCTGGCCGCCGGGGCCACCAAACAGGGCGTGAAAATCATCGAGAACACCCCCGTTACCAAAATCTTGACCAGCGGTGGAGCGGTGTCGGGTGTCTCCACATCACGGGGAGACATAAGATGCGAGGTAGTGGTGAACTGCGCCGGCATGTGGGCCAGGGAGATCGGCCTGATGTGCGGAGTATCCATCCCTCTCCACGCCGCCGAACACGCCTACTTCGTCACGGAACCGATGCCAGGCGTCTCGGAGGATATGCTTTCTCTTCGCGATCCCGATGGATACATCTACGCGCGGCGATACCCCTACGAAGGCGGTGGATTACTGATCGGAGGCTTCGAGCCGGAGTCGGTGCCCTGGGGGATGGATGGCATACCGGAAGACTTTTCGCTCCACCTGCTCGACCGGGACTGGAGCCATTACAACATCTTGATCGAGAACGCCAAGGAACGCATTCCGGCCGTAGCCGAGACGGGAGTGCGTTTCAAACTTGTTGGTCCGGAGAGCTTTACCCCTGATAACGGCTACATCATGGGTGAGGCGCCCGAGTTGCGGAACTTCTTCGTGGCCGCCGGCCTAAACTCCAGCGGCGTAGCATCCGCTGCCGGGGCAGGCAAGGCTATGGCGGAGTGGATCACTGAGGGGGACATGACGATGGACCTCTCTGAGGTGGACATCAGTCGTTTCCAGGGTTGGGCCAACAATCCCACATTCCTGCGGGATCGCACCGTAGAGACCCTGGGCCTGGTTTACGCCATGCACTGGCCTCACAGGCAACCGGAAACGGCTCGGAACGTGCGCCGGTCCGTTCTGCACGAACGCCTCGTTTCGCAGGGAGCCTGCTTCGGGGTTGTTGCCGGATGGGAGCGGCCGAACTGGTACGCTCCGGAGGGGGTGGATCCCGTCTACGAGTACTCCTGGGGGCGACAGAACTGGTTTACCCACTCCGCCCGGGAGCACATGGCGGTGAGGCAGGCCGTGGGCCTGTTCGACCAGACCTCCTTCGCCAAGTTGATGCTTCAAGGCGCCGACGCCGAACCCGTGCTGCAACGCCTGATGGCCAACGACGTAGCCGTGGAGCCGGGCAGGCTGGTCTACACAGCCATGCTGAATGCGCGGGGCGGATTCGTGTCGGACGTAACGGTAAACCGTATATCGGAAGACGCCTACATGATTGTCACGTCCGCCGCGTCGGTAACCCGGGACTACACCTGGATCAAAAGGCATGTTCCTGATGATGCGAGAGCGACGCTTACGGACGTCTCGTCTTACTATGCGGTGCTGAGTGTCATGGGTCCTCGCTCCCGGGACCTACTTTCCCGTCTTACCGACGCCGACCTGTCAAACGAAGCTTTTCCGTTTCTAACTTCGAAAGAGATCTATCTCGGCTACTCCCCGGTGCGAGCCTCGCGGATCACCTATGTGGGCGAGCTGGGTTGGGAGCTTTACATCCCCAGTGAGTTCGTCTCTAACGTCTACGAGTCCATAGTCAGGGAGGGCAGCGAATTCGGGCTGATGCACGCCGGCTACCATGCGTTGGAATCACTGCGGCTGGAAAAGGCGTACCG
>CAYNJI010000196.1:0-2337 GCA_964397605.1 uncultured Dehalococcoidia bacterium
GCCGTCGCGTTCGCGCCCACGTAGTCTTCAAGGGCGCGGAGGGCGTGGTAGGCCTGAATGTCTCGAATCTTCTCGATGCCCACCGTGGGCGCGCCGATGCCGCCGACACACACGACGCGGGCGTCTTCGTCCAACTCCTCGGGGGTTAGGACGTCTACGGGAGAATAACGGCGAAGGGCTTCACGAGCGCGGAGCATGCCCACGTAGGGATTGCCACCCCCACCGGTGCCGAGGATGCCGGCGCCAATGGCGATGGATTCCAGATGTTCTTCAGTCAGACGCCACATATTCTCGGGCGGATACGCCGTTTCTCCGAATGGGATCGGGCGGTTCGCGAACCGCCCCTACAGGGAATCTGCCGCGCATTAGTAGTAGACGGCGTTGCCCACGCCGCCGCCGGCTGCCAGCACCTCGCCGGTAACAGCCCAGGCCTTGTCGGAGGCCAGGTAAGCCGCCACGTAGCCAACCTCTTGAGCGTCCACCATGCGACCGATGGCGTTGGCGGTGGGGGAACCCGGAGCAAAGTCTTGCCGCTCGATTTCGGCAGCGTCCACGCCCAACACCTCACCGCGTTGTGCAAACGCTACCGGGGTGCGCTCCGTGCGGGTGGTCCCAGGATGGATGCAGTTTACAGTTATGCCGTGGCGTCCCAGCTGGATGGAGAGGGATTTGGTGAAGTGCACCATTGAAACGTTGCGAGCCCCGCCGCTGAGGTTTCCGGCGACACGGGCGTTGCCGCCGCTTATGTTAATGATACGGCCCCACCCAGCCTCTTTGAGGAAGGGGATTGCGGCCTTGGCACACCGCAGCGCACCCACGAACTTCACGTCGAAGTCCCACTTCAGTATCTCCTCGTCCACCGTTTCAACGGGGCCGATGGCCTCCGGAGAGCCGCCGGGAAGGGCGGCGCTGTTCACCAGAATGTGCAGTCCGCCCAGTAGGGCAGCCGCCTGTTTGACGGCCCAGTTTACCTGCTCCGTGTTTGTCACGTCGAAGACGAGAGGGTATGCCAATCGTCCGGTGGCGTCAGCTATCTCCTGGGCCGTCCGTTCCAGCTCGTCATGGCTCCGGGAGGCAACCACCACGTCGGCGCCCTCCCGCGCCAGTTCCATTGCGATGGCCTTGCCGATGCCTCGTCCCCCACCGGCCACCAAGGCTTTCTTTCCAGTTAGTCCTAAGTCCATCTTCTGACTCCTTTCTTGTCAGCGGCTTGTCAATGCGGCGCGCCGCATTGACAAGTATGCGTACCAGTCATAGCATTGGCCCGAATATACCAGAGGAGGAACTCCATGACTACAGTAGTGGGCAGCGGCGCTTTGAGCTTTGAGGTGGCGGAAGGATGGGGCAGTTTGCCGGATGGGATGTCTTTGAAGGAAACCCCCGACGTGGCGGTGGACAGCCAGGACCGGGTTTACGCCTTTTCCAGGGGCGACCACGGCGTGGTGGTCTTCGACAGGGATGGGAATTTCCTCAAGGCGTGGGGATCCGAGGTCTTCGGCAATGCTCACGGCATTTGCATCGGCCCCGACGACGCTGTCTACTGCGTGGACAACGGCGACCACACGGTACGCAAGTTCTCCACGGATGGGGAGTTGCTCATGACGTTGGGAACCAAGGACAAGCCTTCGCCTCGTTTCAGCGGCGAGGCGTTCTGCCTGCCAACGGGCTTGGCGGTTTCCAACAAGACGGGAGACCTGCTCATCTCCGACGGCTACGGCAACGCCAGGATTCACAAGTACAGCGCCGACGGCGAGCACATCATGTCATGGGGTTCCCCGGGCATAGGTCCGGGCCAGTTCGTGATTCCTCACAACATCGCCACGGACAACGACGACAACGTTTACGTGGCGGACAGGGAGTGTCACCGGGTGCAGGTGTTCGACACCAACGGCAAGCTCCAGGCCATGTGGAACAACATCTGGAAGCCGTCGGGCATTCGTGTTGGCGCGGACGGAAACATGTACGTCGCGGAGCTAATCGCCGACGCTTACTACAACGACGCTCCGAACTTCGGCCACCGGGTAACCGTCTACGACCAGTCGGGGAATCGGGTAGCCGTGCTAGGAGATGACTACGCCGGCGAGGCGCCGGGACAGTTCGTCAGCCCCCACGGGATATGCCTGGACTCCCACGGAGACGTGTACGTGGGTGAGGTGTCGTGGACTATGATGGGACGCACGCTGGAGCCGCCGCGGGAGATGCGGAGCCTTCAGAAGCTGGTGCGTAAGGGCTAGGGAACCCCTGAACAAGCTGCGTCATTGGGGCGTAAGAGGGAATCCAGGTTGGTCTCTCCAAGTCAGTAGCTAGGGATCCGACCCTTTCACCCCCATCCTAACC
>CAYNJI010000197.1:0-2294 GCA_964397605.1 uncultured Dehalococcoidia bacterium
AGCGCACGGCAGCTACTGAAGCGGTATGGGGTGGTCTTCCACAAGCTGCTGATTCGGGAGTCGCACACGCCGCCGTGGCGGGAGCTTCTGCGGGTCTATCGCAGGATGGAGGCGCGGGGCGAAATCCGTGGGGGCCGATTCATCACGGGCTTCTCGGGGGAACAGTACGCTCTTCCGGAGGCCGTGGGTCAGCTACGCGCCATGCGTCGCACCAAGCCGCGAGGAAATCTCGTGACCGTCAACGGCGCGGACCCGCTGAACATGGTGGGCATTCTGACGCCTGGGGCTCGTGTGCCTTCTCTGTCTGGCAATCGCATCCTCTTCAAGGACGGCGAGGCTGTGGCGGCCAGGGTGAGCGGCAGCATCACCCACCTGGGGGCGTTGGACCATCACTCGCTGCCTGCCGTTCATGCCGCTCTTCGGGGGTGACGCGCTGAAGTATCACAGTAACTAGACATAAAGCTAAAGGAGACGAGTATGGCGAGCCAAGACGAACAGCAGGTCCAAGAGGTCATCGATCGATGGATGTCGGCCCTGAACGCTTGTGACACAGAGGCCGTCAAGACGGTCTGGGACGAGTCGTACCCTGACCTGATATATATTGCCGAGGAGAACAACGACGCGCTTCACGGCTGGGAGGGAGTTGAGGGCTACTACAACGGGTTGGCGGACGTGAGTGAGGCTGACTGGGAGATGGACAACGTGAAGATAGACGTTATGGGCGACGTGGCCTGGGTCTATCTGACGTACGTTGTGGAGGCCCACTTAATGGGCTTCGGACGCACCATGGTCTTTCCGGGGCGCAACACCTTCATACTGCGCAAGACCGCGGGGGAGTGGAAGATAATCCACTACCACGAGTCGCTGTCTCGGGATGAGAGCAGGAAGACGTGGGACTGGTATTTTCAGAAGTAGGTGATGTAATGATAAAAACGCAGGGATTGACCCATGTTCATATTGCCGTTCGAGATGTGCAGCGTTCCCTTGCGTTCTACAGCAACGCATTTGGCATGGAAGTAAGCTTTTGGGTGGGTTCTTCGATGGTGTTCTTGACAACTCCAGGAGCCAAGGACACCTTCACTCTGAGAGAGGCCGGAGGGGAAGAACCGGTGGGACCGGGTGGAGGATTCGGACACTTCGGCTTTCGACTGGAAGAGAAAGAGGGGTTGGACGCGGCCATCAAGGATGTGGTCGCGGCCGGCGGGACGCTAGTCTCACGGGGAGAACATGCTCCGGGACATCCATACGCCTACGTTACTGACCCGGATGGCTACGTCATCGAGCTATGAACCCTTTGCTCTTGGGATGGACGACGGACTGCGTCGGAGAAAATGCCATTGCCAACAACCGAGGCTATGCTTATAATCTAGCCATATTTGCCCACTGTCGATACCCTTCTTCTAGGAGGCATTGCCCTGCAAGACTTCGAATATGTAGCACCCACAAATCTCAGAGAAGCCATCGCCCTGATGGCGGAAAATGGGCCTAAATCGAAGGCCATGGCCGGCGGCACGGACATCCTTGTCCAGCTTCGGGGCCACCGTTTCGTCATCGACAGACTGGTGGACGTGAAGGCGATCCCGGAGTTGAATGAGTTGTCATGTTCTGCCGAAGAGGGCCTTACGCTTGGGGCCGCCGTTGCCTGCTATCGCATCTATGAGGATGAGACCATCCAGGGACTATATTCCGGCTTGGTGGACGCGGCTTTTCTCATCGGAGGCATTCAGATCCAGGGCCGAGCCAGCGTCGGCGGGAACCTTTGCAACGCCTCGCCCAGCGGGGACACTATACCCATCCTGATAGCCCTTGGCGCGACCTGCGTTGTTGAGGGACCCAACGGCAGCAGGTCGTTTCCCGTGGAGGAGTTCTGTCTTGGCCCCGGCAAGAATGCCCTGGAGGACGGGGAGCTGCTGGTGGCACTGAAGTTCCCACCGCCGACCTCTAACTCCGGCGCGCATTACCTGCGGTTCATACCGCGCAACGAGATGGACATTGCGGTGGCAGGCGTGGGCGCAAGCGTGGTTCTGGAGGACGACAAGGCCCACATAAAGTCGGCCCTCATCGCTCTTGCCGCGGTAGGACCTATCCCGATATTCGCGAAGGAAGCGAGCGCATTGTTGGCGGGAATGGCCGCCAACGAAGAATCTTACGAGGCTGCGGCGGAAGCAGCGAAGGCCGCAGTGCGGCCCATAAGCGACATGCGAGGAACTGCGAAACAGCGGGTCCACCTTTCCGGCGTACTGACCAAGCGCGCCCTGCGGGAAGCGGTCGCGAGGGCGCAGGGATAACTGGGC
>CAYNJI010000198.1:0-2288 GCA_964397605.1 uncultured Dehalococcoidia bacterium
ATCGTCTTCCAGGCCGCAAGGCCCGCCCCTCTGACCCTGGACCCCTCGGCTTCGCTCGGGGTGACATGTGGGCGCACGGGGTGACTGGGGGCGCACAGGGCGACGGAGATGGACGGCTCTCAAGCCTCCGCAGCCAGCGCTAGGTTCAGGTCTTCGAGGAGGTCGGGCATCTCCTTGCCGAAGACGGTACAGGTGTGCGAGAGTCCGCCTCGCTGGCCCGGGGGGTGCTGGGCTAGGCTACTACGACCTGCTCAGTAACCTTTGTTGCTTCCCGGAAGTCGATCTCGAACCCCAGGCCGGGCTTGGTAGGCGCGTGGATGTAGCCCTCCGAATCTACCTTCGCTGCATCCATGTAGACGCCGGGGTAGATCGCCTCGTCGAAGCATCCCAGCGGGATGGCCAGCTCGTAATAGTCGGCGTTGTCGATGGCCAGGAGGGCGTGGAGACTCGCTATTCCGCCCCCAAAGTCGTGAGGCTCCATATTCATGTGATTCGCTTCGGCCAGGTGCGCCAGCTTCATCAGGTCGGTTATCCCGAAGTAGGCCGGACCGGCCATGATATCCATGCAGCGGTGGCGGATCATCTCAGCGTATTCGCCAATGTCCTCCACCTTGTCGGCCATCCTCACCTGCACGATCTTGCACGCCTCGGTCAGTTCCGCCAACCCCGTTATGTCCGTCTTATCTAGTGGGTCCTCGAACCAGAAAAAGCCGAGTTCGTCCAGCACGCGCCCCGCCCACATGGCGTCTTTCCGGCTATAGGGTCCCGGGTACACCAGCGTATCCAACATCAGCGTGAAGTCGTCGCCAACGGCCTTTCGCACCGCGGCGCACATTCGCATGTCGTCGTCGGCCACGCAGTAGGGATGCAGCTTCACGGCCGTCAGACCCATCTCCTTGGCCTCCAGCGCCGTCTCCACGAATTGGGCGTCGGTGGCGTGGTGCACCGTGGATCCGTAAGCCAGGACCTTCTCCCTGGTTGCTCCCAGGAGCCTGTATACCGGCTCATCCAGCGCCTTGCCTGCTATGTCCCACAAGCCGAAGTCAAGTACTCCGACCGCCGCGCTGGGCCACGCGAAGCGATGCCTTAGCAGCTTCTCGATCCTGCCGCGATCGAACGGGTCCTGGCCCTCGATGTGGTCCTTTGCCACCGACCACAGACCGGCCAGTTGTTTGAGCTTGGCGGCTTCCGAAGAGACGACTCCCGTAATCCCTTCGTCGGTCGATATGACGGCCACCCCGTTCTGTCTCGTGGTGACGTTGACGTATTCGGGCGTCTCCTGATGGTGATTTGGCCTTGATTCGAAGAGATGTACTGTGAGCCCTGTGATCTTCATCGTGGAGGTCCTCCCGGGGATTGCTGATTCATACCATATCCTGCCATTGGCCAGGCCAATCGCCTGGCCGTGATATCACGAAACTTCTCGATGATGAGCGGGTCCACCGATAGCTTAAAGGTCTTCTTGCAGGAGACTGCAAAACAAGACACCTGGCAGAGAAGTGACAAAGAGGAAGCGGAGGCGTCGCCGGTGGCACCAAGTCTGTTGCATGTAGTTCCGTTTACGCCATTTCAGACCCACTTCTTGCGCACCGTGTGCCCACCTCTGCGGGCTCGGCGTCCGCTGCCCCTGGAAAGACGGGGAAGGCCGGTGTTGCCGTGGTTGACAAGCTATCCGGCAAGGCATAACGTCCACGTTGGCTGATTGTCCGACGTAAATTGGCTTTGTAGCAAGTTCTTTTTTACGATTACATCTTAGTCAAAACTGATCTGCTTACGGATTACAAATGTATCTCAACTTCGCCCTGTTAAGGAGGCAATCATGAGCAGGCACAGAGCACGTCCGGTACGAATTCTCCCCACGATAGTGTTGGCGCTGCTGGCGTCTGTGCTCTTGCCGAGCCTCCTGGCCTGCGGCGGTGACGGCGGCTCAGCACAGCAAGGCACCCTTCGTGTCGCGCTGGAGCGCATCGGCCTGCCCCAGTTCACTCCTTCGACTGTCACCTGGCCGAACGAGAGCAACCGCTGGAGCTACGGCGCAACTGAGACCCTCCTGGGACTGGACGCCGAAGGCCAGACCATTGCCCGCCTCGCCAAGTCGTGGGAAGTGAAGGACGACGGCATCCACATCACCCTGCAAGAGGGCGCCAATTTCCACAAGGACATGGGCGAATTTACGTCCGAGGACGTCGTTTTCAACTACGCGGAGTCGATGAAAGACGGAAGCCGCTTCGTGGACCGGCCATCCTTGATAACGATGTTCGAACCCTGGCAGGCAGTGGACAAGTACA
>CAYNJI010000199.1:0-2275 GCA_964397605.1 uncultured Dehalococcoidia bacterium
AAGAACAATGGGCCGGCGCTAAGCGCCGACCCATTATTACTATTCAGTTGTGAAACGCCGTCCTGCTGGACTAGTAGTCCATGGGCGGGGCCGAGGGCATGGCCGGCGACTTGTCCGGGATCTCGGTAATAAGGGACTCGGTGGTCAGTACCATGGCCGCCACGCTGACGGCATTCTCCAGGCCTGCACGAGTCACCTTGAGGGGGTCGATAATCCCTTTTTCGATGAGGTCGCCGTAGTCGTCCTTGGCGGCATCGTAGCCGTGGGACGGGCCCAGCTTCTTCACCATGTCGACGACGACGGAGCCCTCTTTGCCAGCGTTCTCAGCGATACGCCGCATCGGCTGCTCCAGAGCCTTGGAGATTATGGAGGCGCCGGTCCGCTCGTCACCCTCGAGTTCATTCAGGGCCATGTTAAGGGCCTGCTGGGCGTTGAGCAGGGAGACGCCGCCGCCGGCGACTATCCCTTCTTCAACCGCGGCCCGAGTTGCCGAAAGGGCGTCCTCTACGCGGTGCTTCTTTTCCTTGAGCTCAATCTCGGTGGCTGCGCCAACCTTGATGACGCCAACGCCGCCTGCCAGCTTGGCAAGCCGCTCCTGCAGTTTCTCACGGTCGAAGTCGGAGGTGGTGTCTTCGATCTGGGCCTTGATCTGCTTGATCCGACCCTGGATCGCTTCCTCGCCGCCCCGTCCTTCGATGATGGTGGTGTCGTCCTTAGTGGATGCGACTCGCCGGGCCCGACCCAGGTCTTCCAGGGTTGCGGAGTCCAGCTTGCGTCCAACCTCTTCGCTTATGACGGTGCCGTTTGTCAGGATGGCTATGTCCTGAAGCATCGCCTTGCGCCTGTCCCCAAAGCCGGGGGCCTTCACCGCAAGGCAGTTAATGGTGCCCCGCAGCTTGTTCACCACCAGGGTGGCCAGCGCTTCGCCGTCCACGTCCTCGGCAATGACTACCATGTTCTTGCTCACCTGAAGAACCTTCTCCAGGATGGGTAGAACGTCGGCCACGGCAGAGATCTTCTTGTCGGTGATAAGAATGTAAGGGTCGTCCAGACCGGCTTCCATTCTCTCGGCGTTGGTTACAAAGTACGGGCTTATGTAGCCTCGGTCGATCTCCATACCCTCGACGTACTCGATCTCGTAGCGGATGCCCTTGGACTCCTCTACGGTGATTACGCCGTCCTTGCCGACCTTCTCCATTACCTCGGCGATGAGTCCGCCGATTTCGGAGTCTGCGGCAGAGATGGACGCTACCTGGGCAATCTGGTCCTTACCCGCAACAGCGATAGAGAGCTTCTTCAGCTCCTCCACGACTGTTCTGGAGGCCGACTCCATGCCCCTCTTAATGGCCATGGGATTGGCGCCGGCGGCCACGTTCTTCATACCGTCGTGGATCATGCTCTGCGCCAGGACCGTGGCGGTGGTGGTGCCGTCTCCGGCCACGTCGTTGGTCTTGGTTGCCACTTCCTTGATGAGCTGGGCGCCCATGTTCTCGAAGGGGTTCTCTACCTCGATCTCCTTGGCGATGGTTACACCGTCATTGGTGATGGTAGGGGGACCGAACTTCTTGTCTAAGATAACGTTCCGGCCCTTGGGGCCGAGTGTGATCTTCACCGCGTTGGCCAGGGCGTCAATTCCCTTTCGGAGGGAAGCCCTCGCGTCTTCGGCGTATTCCAATTGTTTTGCTGCCATTTAAGCTCCTTTCCTAATCCTTCCCGGTCCAGGTGTGCCCCAGACTTAGGTTATCCTGGCGACGATGTCGGACTCCCGCACTATCAGGTAATCCTCGTCATCCTCTTTCAATTCGGTGCCGGAGTACTTGCGGTACATGACCATGTCGCCCTTTTTCACCTCCATGGCTACCCGGTTGCCGTCGTCATCGAGACGACCGGGGCCCACGGTTATGACCTCGCCCTCTTGGGGCTTCTCCCTCGCCGTGTCGGGGAGTACAAGGCCGCTGGCCGTGACTTCCTCTTTTTCGGTGGGCTTGATAAGCACTCCGTCTCCCAACGGTTCAAGCGTTCGTGTCAATATGAATCCTCCTCTCGGATCTTCCGTCTGTACAAAATTTTAGCACTCAAGGGTTCCGAGTGCCAATCCGTGCAGATTTTAACGCCAGAAATGGTGTTTCGCAAGGGGTCGTATTTGTTAATCGCTTCCTTCGGGCATACCCTCCAACCGGAGTCCAAAAACCTGCCCGAACGCCTCCTTGAGCGCACGCCGGACATTCCCCCGGGACACGGGTCTACCCAATATCTTCTCCACGGAAGTCATGGG
>CAYNJI010000200.1:0-2256 GCA_964397605.1 uncultured Dehalococcoidia bacterium
TCTCCGGAAGATGAAGAATTTGGGAACCGTGGCCACTCCCTTCTGCACCTACGTGTACTACCACGGAGAAAAGATGCAGTTCTACGGTGAACGCCGCCTGCAGTGGATGTTCGCTCAGCGGTCGTTTCTCGATTACGGGATAACGGCCACCGGCGCCACGGATTATCCTCCCGGTCCCTACGAACCATTGATGGGGATCCAGAGTTGCGTAACCAGAACGGACAGCAACGGCAAACTGTGGGGCCCTGACCAGATAATATCGGTGGAAGAGGCTCTCAAGATATATACTATGCACGGCGCTTACGCGTCATTCGAGGAAAACATCAAAGGCTCCATCGAGGTGGGCAAGCTAGCCGACCTAGTGGTGCTAGAATCGGATCCAACTCAAATAGACCCGTTCAGCATCAAAGACATCAAGGTGAAGCGGACCGTGGTGGGCGGAAATACGGTTTTTGAGGGATAGGCCCGATGACGACATCCAGCTTCGTGTCATTCTGAGCCAGCCTCAGCGGTGAAGAATCCGGGGAGGGGCCGCGCCCCACGCCCACCAGATTATTCGCTGAGCTCATCAGAATGACATGAAAGAGGCTCAGCACGACTGGGCTGGGGATTTTGAACTAGAGACCACTGCGAAATTGAAACCGCGAGGAGGAGATCATGGCCGAGACAATCCGGGAAGCATACATTCGCAGAAGCCCCAAGTCGGCGGAGCTGTATCCCAGGTTCAAAGACCTGTTTCCTTCCGGCGGCGGCGGACATGACGGCTACGTGGCCGCTCCCTTCCCCTTGAGCATCGCCTCGGGCAAAGGTCCGCGAAAATGGGACGTGGACGGCAACGAATACATCGACTACGGCATGGGCTCAGCATCGTTGCTCACAGGTCACGCCCATCCCGATATAGTGGAGGCGTTGATCCAGACCGCGCCCTCGGGCTCCCACTTCGGCGGCCCGGTGGAGGCTGTATTGGAATGGGGCGAGCGGATAATCGACCTGATGCCCTGCGCCGACCGGGTCCGTTTTGTGGGTTCCGGCGCCGAGTCCACCATGCTTGCCATGCGGGTGGCCCGGGCGTTTACCGGCAAGGAAAAGATAATCCGTTGGGAGTCCCACTACCACGGCTGGCACGACTACGCCATGCCCGGCAACCTTCCTCCCTTCGACGTTCCCGCATCCATCGGCATACCCCAGGGGACCATAGACTCGGTGATCGTCTTGCCCCCGGACCTAGAAGCCTTGGAGCGCACGCTGAACGCCAACCCAGACATCGCCGGGGTCATCACCGAAGGCAGCGGCGCGTCTTACGGCACTGTTCCACTGCAGCCGGGCTTCATAGAAGGAGTCAGGCGGCTGACCGAGCAACATGGCGTTGTCATGATCCTGGACGAGGTCATAACCGGCTTCCGCTGGAGCCCCGGCGGACTACAGCAGAAGATAGGCGTCACGCCAGACCTTTGCACCATGGCCAAGATACTCACCGGCGGCATGCCCGGCGGGGCCGTGGGCGGCAGGGCCGACGTTATGGCGGTGATGGAGCAGACCGGGGACAAACAACACGACCGGTATCAACGGGTATTGCACGGCGGCACCTTCAACGCCAATCCTTACGCGGCGGCACCGGGCAACGCCGCGCTCAAATTAGTTGCAACTGGAGAGCTTCAGGACCAGGCCGACCGCATGGCCGAGCGCATTCGTGTAGGCCTGCGAGAGATCATGGGGCGCTACGAGGTTGAAGCCGCCGTCTACGGCGAATCCTCCACCTTCCACGTCTACTTCGGGGGCCGGTCCGTAGAAGGTTTGGACGCCAATGCCCTGAAGAACCAGCCGGCGGAGACCCAGACGGCGTTCCGGCAGGCCCTGCAGGTGCGTGGCGTGGACCTGATGTCTCGCAGCAGCGGCGTCCTTTCCGGCACGCACACAGATGCCGACATAGACCTCAGCTTGGAGATCTTCGACGGCGCGGTCAAAGCCATGGTGGACGAAGGCTTGGTCAGCCACGGGTAATGCCTCCGGGAAAAGATCTGTCTTGGTTTTGGCAGGTTTTTAGCGGCGACGGAAGAAATCCCCCTTAGTCCCCCTTTGCGAAGGGGGAGACTATGCTCCCTTATACGAGAGGAGGTAGTCTATCCCTCTTTGTCAAAGTGGGTTGGGGGGATTTCTTTTTGTCAGATGACCGGGTCTAAAGAAGCCTCCCGGTGAACTTAGACTTGTCCCAAGCCAATTTGAATTGAGGCCACAGAGCCATTAGGAGTTTGGAAT
>CAYNJI010000201.1:0-2214 GCA_964397605.1 uncultured Dehalococcoidia bacterium
GGGGTAGGTCTGTAGAAGCCCGGACTTGCGTAACGCAGCTACAGAGGCTATGGTACCGCCATTCTGCCAGTAGAGGTCGGTGTCACGAAAGCCACTTGGGGGACCTGAGGGAGGATGGCAATGAAGTCAGTACGCGTATTTGGTTTGTCCTGGATGGTGCTCCTCGCGCTTCTTCTGGTGGCGTCCGTCGCGTGCGGTGGCGATGACGACGCCGACAGTGGCGACGCAGCGGCTGCTCCAACGGCGGTCCCGGAAGCGTCCAGTGTCGACACAATGGGCGATGCCATGGGCGAGCCCGTGGTCACCCGCGTCATCATCACCACCCCTTCACCGGGCACCGAGTCCACCAATGTCCAGCCAGACCTCAGCCCGCCCCCCGGCATGCAGCTGAAGCCCACGTACGAATCGCTCGTCGGCTACGACCCGGACACGGCAGAGTTGACGCCGCAGTTGGCCAAGTCCTGGTCGTTTGAGCCCGACGGTTTCTCCATGCGGTTCCTGCTTCAAGACGGAGTGCGTTTCCACGGCGACAATGGCGAGTTCTCTGCCAAGGACGTAGTCTACTCACACTCGCAACACGTTCGTGAAGACGCCGTACACTCGCATTCCAGGCAATACCGTCTGACTACGGTTGAGGTTGTCAGCGACTACGAGCTTGTCTTAAGGCTTGAGGCGCCCAACGCTGAGCTACTTCGATTGATGTCGGAACTCAACATGTCCTCCATGGACATCTCCAGCGCTGATAGCGCCGCCAAGATCGGGGAGATCACACTGCTGACCCCGCCGCCTGCCGGCAGCGGCGTCTACCAGTTCGTCTCCCGCGCGCAGGGCGAGAACGTCGTCTTTGAGCGGGTCCCATATGACCATTGGCGACTGACGGCGGACTTCCCGGAGATGGAGTTCCGGTGGGTGCAGGAGGCTTCCACCAGGCTGGCTAGCCTCATCGCCGGCGAGTCGCACATAACGCAGCTGCCGCAGGACCAGACAGAGCAGGCGGCAACGGCTGGAATGGCCCTCTCCGTGGGCACCGTGGATGCCCAGCGGGTCTTCCTCGGCTTTCAGGGTGTTTACGTCGACGCCGAGTCGGCATGTGGTTACAAGTACTGCGACACACCATGGCTGGACATCAACGTCCGAAAGGCGATGAGCAAGGCTCTGGACAAGCCCGCCATGAATCAGGCCTTCTTCGCCAATAAGGGCAAGATCATGTACATGAATCACATGGCGCCGAATAACCCCTACAACAACCCGGAGTGGGAGAGCAACTACCCGGAAGAGTACGGATTCGACCCTGACGCGGGCCGCGCTTTGCTGGCCGAATCCGGCTACAACGTAAACAACCCGCTGGAAATTGACGTCTACGTGCGAATCCTCCAGCAGTTCACGCAGTCTGCGGACGTGATGGAGGCCGCGGCTGCATATTGGAATGACATTGGCATCAAGACAAACCTGCGGACGATTGACTCGGCAGCCAACCGGGCAGCCAATCGCGCGTTGGAATACACCAATATGGCCAATTTCCACGGCACCCCGGACTTCGACATCCAGGGGTGGCGCGTCCGCCAATCCAGCGTATCCCCACGCGGCAGCGGGATTGAACACCAGGAAACGGAGCCCATCGTGGCCCGCCTCAGGGGCACGATGATTCCTGACGAGCAAAACAAGATTCTGCGGGAGCTCAGCGATGTCGCCTACCCGCTGCACGTCTGGATGCCCCTCTTCTGGGTGCCAGCGGAGTTGGTGTACAACCCGGAGGTAGTGGAGTCCTACGAATTCCCGGGTTCACCGCCCGGCCTCTTCTCCCACTTCGACCGCATCAAGGCAGTAAAGAAGTAGTCTGGCTAGGCAGGCATTGCCCGAAACAGGCGCAGTTTAATCGAAACAGGAGATGGCAATGGGTAGAGCTCGCTTGTTTGGGCTAATTTGGATGGTGCTTCTCGCGCTTCTCTTGGTGGCGTCCGCCGCGTGCGGAGGCGATGACGACGGCGACAGCGGTGACGCCGCTGCTGCTCCGACGGCCGTCCCGGAAGCGTCCAGCGCTGACACCGGCGACGCCATGGGTGACGCCATGGGCGAGCCCGTTTTGACGCGGGTCATCATCACCAACCCTTCGCCAAGTAGAGAGTCCAATAACGTACAGAAGGACCTCGGCCCGCCGTCCGGGATGCAGTTGAATCCCTTTTTTGATGATACGGCGAGCTACGAGATCTACAC
>CAYNJI010000202.1:0-2176 GCA_964397605.1 uncultured Dehalococcoidia bacterium
CCAGGTAGTGGTGAAGGCCGACGGTCTGGCGGGGGGCAAGGGTTCCCTTATATGTCGCGACCAAGAAGCGGCCATAAACGCCCTCTACGATTGCATGGAGGACCGCATTTTCGGGGCAGCCGGGGCTACGGTGGTGGTGGAAGAACTCCTGGAAGGCCAGGAGATAAGCGTGTTTGCCTTCACCGACGGGCAAGAGGTGTCGTCTCTAATTGCCGCCTGCGACTACAAGCGGCTGCTGGACGGAGACCGGGGCCTCAACACGGGCGGGATGGGCAGCTACGCACCCGCGGATGTTTGGGACAGGGAGCTGGAGAGGCAGGTCCGCAAGGAGGTCATGGAGCCGGCGGTCCGCGGCATGGCCAACGAGGGATTCCCCTATCGGGGGGTGCTCTACGCCGGGATCATGCTGACTCCTAACGGTCTGCGGGTGTTGGAGTTCAACTGCCGCCTGGGAGACCCGGAGACACAGGTGATTCTGCCGCAAATGAAGTCTGACCTGACGCAGGTGATGCTGGCCACCATGGACGGCAGCTTGAAGAAGACCAAAGTGGATTGGGGCAAACAGGCATCTGTGGGGGTCGTGGTAGCCTCGCGAGGCTACCCCGGGGAATACCGGCGCGGCCTGGAGGTTAGCGGGCTAGACATGGTGGACAAGGATATACTAGTCTTCCATGCCGGCACCAAGATAGAGTCCTCCCAGGTGGTGAGCACCGGCGGGCGGGTTCTTACGGTGGTGGGCTCCGGTCCGACGGTGACCGAGGCGCATGAACGCGTCTACGAAAACGTGGAGCGCGTTACCTTCCAGGGTTGCCACTTCCGAAGGGACATCGGTCTAATCGTGGGGGAACCGCCCCCCGGCCAGAGGCCAAGACACAGGTGAAAGGTGAAGCGAATGAGTAGAGTCGGCGTTGTCATGGGAAGCTCCTCCGACGAGCCCGTGGTTAGCGAGACCCTGAAGGTCCTGGAAGATCTGGGCATTGACTACGAGGTTAGAGTCATGTCGGCCCATCGCAAGCCCAAGGCTGTGATGGAATATGCGGTTTCCGCCCGGGAGCGGGGAATAGAGGTGCTCATTGGTGCGGCCGGAGGATCTGCCGCCCTTCCCGGCGTGCTGGCGGCGTGGTCCACGCTGCCCGTCATCGGGGTCCCCCTGGCAAGCAGCGAGTTGGGGGGGTTGGACGCCCTCACCGCCATAGCGCAGATGCCCCCCGGCGTGCCCGTAGCATGCGTAGCCGTGGGGTCCTGGGGCGCGCGGAACGCCGCCTATTTGGCGGCGGAGATACTGGCCCTCAAGTATGAAAGCATTAGAGAGTCCTATGAGGCCTATAGAAAAAAACTTCAGGAAGGGTAGTGGGCTCGACAAGCAGCATTTGCATGTCTGTGGCCACAGTTAGCTTCCAGTGACAGACGCAAAGATTCCTAGCAAGGGTCCCGCCGTAATATGTGACTTTGACGACACCACGGTATTGGAAAACGTGGCGGAGTTGCTGCTCAGGGAGTTCGGCGGCGAGGGGTGGCAGGAGTACCAACGGCAGAACGTTCAGCATCGCATGACCCTGAAGGAGTACCAGGAGCGGGCCTTTCAGACGGTAACGGCCGGGCGAGAGGCGATGAAGGATTTCGTCAAGGAGCGTGCTACCCTACGTCCTCACTTCAGGGCCCTCTTCGAGCATTGCCGCAAAAAGAACATCCCGCTGGCCATCGCCACCATGGGGTTGGACTTCTACGTGGAGGCGCTGCTGGAGCGGGAGGGGATGGAGTACGTCCAATGTTACGCCGCGGATACTGAGTTTACCGACGAGGGGATCCGCTACGAGTACCCGTACGCCTCCAAAGACTGCTGGCAGCCCGGCAATTGCAAGTGCGCCGTTTTGGAGCGCTACCGGAAGAAGGGCCACTCGGTGATACTTTTTGCCGGTGACGGGAAGACGGACATCTGCCCTGCCGACCGCTCGGACATGGTTTTCGCCCGCCGTTACCTGGAGGAGCACCGGGAGGAGAAGGGGCTGCCCTACGTGAAACTCAATGACTTCTCCAAGATGGTGCGCGCCTTAGAGAAGCTAACCGCCGAGGGCGAGAAGTCCGACTCCGAGGCAGCGACCGATGATTGAACGCTATACCAGGCCCAAGATGGGCGGCGTATGGTCAGAGCGAAACAAGTACGACCGTTGGCTTC
>CAYNJI010000203.1:0-2175 GCA_964397605.1 uncultured Dehalococcoidia bacterium
ATTGCGCAATCCTCATCTCTTGGCCTTGGGCTACGAAGAAGAGAACCTCTACCCAGGCATCCGAGGCATGGACGGAGCCGTCGACTTCTTCGGGCAGCGCAACATCAAATGGTGGAAGAGCGCCAGAAGCGGCGATGACACCAGCGTGGACTGCCCAACCCGCAACATGGCAAGTTCCCAGGTGGCCTGCATCAACTTCCTGCTGCCTCTGGTTGGAATCCCCGGAGCGTTGTCAGCGGCTTTGCAGGCGATGGATGGTGACGTCCGCGCGGTAGTGGACGTCAACCACGAGGGCCGCTCCTTCCCCGTGGAGTTCGAGTGGCTGGGCATTCCCCGCTCCCTCGAGGGAGAGAGCACCAGGGGCGCTCATAACACCAGCGTCGATGCCTTCCTGGTGGCCGAAACCACAACAGGCCGCAGGCGGGCCTACCTCATTGAGTGGAAGTACGTTGAACAATATCAGTCCACCAGACCGGACTTCAAAGGCGAGGGCAGATCGGGCGACACCCGCAGGCGGAGATACGGCGAGCCTTTCCG
Organism: uncultured Dehalococcoidia bacterium; assembly: GCA_964397605.1. Taxonomy (GTDB): domain Bacteria; phylum Chloroflexota; class Dehalococcoidia; order Lucifugimonadales; genus JAPULR01. The sequence continues at coordinate 538 of CAYNJI010000203.1, forward strand.
CGCTCCATACTCGGCGTTCAACCCGGACGCCGCTCCTGACCTGGACGATTTCCTCTACGAGCCCTTCTACCAGATCATGCGGCAAAGGCTCCTGGCGGACCGTATGGTTCAGCAGCACGAGCTGGAGGTGGAAGAGGCCAAGGTCATCGTTGTCGTGCCGGAGGACAACCGGGCCTACAGGATCGTTGGCTTCGGCAGAACCATGACATCCCCGCCGCTGGCCCGGCGTTTCCCGCACCTGGAGACGGTCGAGGCGGTGATGCGGGCCTCCCTCAGGGACCCGGACGCTCAGTTCGGCATGGTGGCCCCGTCACTGCTTCTCGACGGGGTGGTGAGGAGCCTCCCGGATGAAACCGTGGAATGGGCCACCTACTGGCGGGACCGGTATGGAGTGTGAGAGTCGCTCCTCGACCTGAGCGCCAGTTCAGCCTTCGGTGTGCCAGAGTCGGCTCCAACACCGGGTCAGGTTCTGCGACCGTCCCCAGCCGGTGTCCTCCGCAGCTGGACACCTCTACCATCCTGGTCTGCCGCAGTTGGGCGGCTGTGGTATCATCACGCCCACCAAGGCATAAACCGTTGTAGCCCAAGGCTCCTCATAATGCCTAGGCGACGGTCGCACTACTATTCCGCCGGGAAGGGAGGACGCCAATGCCCGATCCCACTGGCTTCATTCTAGGATTTGATCCGGGCGGCGAGGATCACTTCGGTTGGAGCATATGCGAAACGGCTGGTGGCGAACTGCAAGCACCCGCCACAACCGGTTTGGCAAACAACGCATGGGACGCAATAGACAGGGTAAAGAAGGCTCTCCCAAATGATCCAACGGTCCTTGCTGCGGGAATTGATGCCCCGTTGTTCTGGAGCAAGAATGTGGACAGAAAGGTTGACGTCGTACTCAGACAGGCGTTAAGGAATACTAAGTTCCCGGCGTCAAAATTGAGCGGAACAGTTCAGACTGTCAACAGCTTGCAGGGTGCGTGTGTGGTACAGGGGCCGTTGTTAGCCTGGTATCTCAGGGATGCCTGGGATCACCTGCAAATAACGGAATCCCACCCCAAAGTTTTGCATCATCTGCTGCACCAAATGGGGCAACAGGAAATGATTAGGCGCCTGATAGCAGGCTTTATTGACTCTAACCGGGACCCAAAGTTCTGCCAGTGCGGATGCGACGAGGCTACCAAGCCTGAAGCTAGCTTGGCTGACCATAAGCGGGATGCCACGCTTTCCGCAGTTTCGGCATGGGCGGCAATTCAACCCAGACCTAGCCTGCCCAATTGGCAAAACCTTTACGTTGCATACGTTGAGGAGCCTTGCCCGATCCAGCCACTGAACATGCCTGTCAGCTACTGGATGCCAATCCCCTAACGCCCCCAATGGTATCTAGGCCCGACCCGCCCAAGCAACCCAATCACGCGGCATCGGTTGATGCCGTGCTTTACTTTCCCTGTACCCATGTCAATGGCGCCGAGATATTGGGCCACTGGGGTGTCGAAGTTCAGGAGAAATGTCCGGTTAAGTGTTCAGCAGAAATGTCACTCGGTTAGGCTTGGATGGTATCCGATGACGGCGTGGCAGCAACAACCGCCCGGGTACGTCGCGTTGGAGGGCCTCCGGCATCTATGGACTTCTGTAAGGAGG
>CAYNJI010000204.1:0-2161 GCA_964397605.1 uncultured Dehalococcoidia bacterium
AAACTACCCTGAACGCGGTCTGCTGCATATCCTGTTGAAGGAGGAGGGTAGATGGTCCCTCCCGAATCAATCTTTGGCGTAGTGCCCATCTGGGTGGGTGTTTATGCTGCTTTGGCGGCAACCCTCGGAGTCTCCGGCGTCCTCTTCTACAGGCGGGTGGTACGGCTTGTGCTGCTGGGTCGGCGGGAAGCCCGGTTCGATCAGCCGTGGCGTCGACTGGTCAACTTCCTGCTCGTCTTTCTAGGCCAGCGCAAGGTGATGCAGCGGGTCTCATTCAAAGACTTGGCGGGCATCGGCCACGCCCTGATATTCTTCGGGTTCCTTTCGTTCCTGCTCAGCTATGGGATATTCATCTTTGGCGATTCGGCGTGGCGACCCTTCTCTGAAACGCTTCTCACGGAGGCGGGAGCGCGGGCCTACGCCATGTGCCTGGACTTGGTGGCCCTAGTGATTCTGTCTGCCCTGACGTGGGCCGTGATTCGGCGTTGGGTAGTGAAGCCCCATCGGCTCAGCTTCGATATGACGCGCAGCCGCGACGCGATAATCATCGTTTCGCTCATCGGCGCGCTGATGGCGAGCACCCTTCTCACGGAAGCCTTCTACGTGGCGAAGGGCGGGTCCGGGCCGGAGTCGTCGGTCATCGTCGGCGGGGCGTTGGGCCGCTTGATGCAAGACGCGGGACTGGGGATAAACGGGGCGAACCTTCTTCACGGCCTCTTCTGGTGGGCGCACCTGTTGCTGATACTGGGCTTCGCCGTATACATGCCCTTCTCCAAGCACATGCACATGGTGGCGACGCCATTCAACGCCTTCTTCCACTCGTTGAAGCCTTCGGGGACCATGGAAGCCATTGACCTGGAAACGGCGGAGCACTTTGGGGCCGGAAGGGTGGACCAGTTCAGTTGGAAGCAGCTGCTGGACGGCTACGCCTGCGCGGTGTGCGGTCGCTGCACCGATGTCTGCCCTGCGAACATAAGCGGCAAAATCCTTTCGCCCATGCACGTGGTGGAGGATATCAAAGACCATCTACTGGACGTGGGGGACGGAATCAGAAAGGGCGTGGATTCGCCCGACGCTAAGCTGTTAATAGGCGGCGTGGTGGCGGAGGAGGCCATCTGGGACTGCGTGTCGTGCGGGGCGTGCATGGAGGAATGCCCGGTGGAGGTGGAACACGTACCGACGATTATGGACATGAGGCGGCACCTGGTGTTGGAGGAGTCGAAGATGCCCGCCACGGCCAGGGATGCCATGTTGAGCATGGAGCAGCGGGGTCATCCGTGGCGGGGCAGCGAGTTTTCCCGCACCCACTGGGCCGAGGGGTTGGGCGTTAAGACGATGGCGGAACACCCGGAGGCGGAGGTGCTGTTCTGGGTTGGGTGTACGTCGGCGTTGGAGCAAAAGAGCCAGCGCATCGCCCGCTCGATGGCGAGGATCCTGAAGCGGGCGGGGGTGGATTTCGCCATTCTGGGGGAGGAAGAGCGGTGCACAGGCGACCCGGCCCGTCGGATGGGCAACGAGTACCTGTTCCAGATGATGGCGCGGCAGAACATCGAGACGCTGAACGGCTACGGCGTGAAGAAAGTTGTGGCCACCTGCCCCCACTGTTTCAACACCCTTCGTAACGAGTATCCCGAACTGGGGGGCAGCTACGAGGTGGTGCACTACAGCCAGATGGTTGACGTGCTAATCAGGGAGGGACGTCTGCGCCCGGTGAACCGGGTTGTGGGAGAGGTGGCCTATCACGACTCGTGCTTCCTAGGGCGACATAACGGCATATACGACGAGCCCCGTCGCATCGCCAAGGCGATTCCGGGATTGAAGCTTGTGGAGATGGAGCCGAGGTGTCGAGAGCGGGGGTTCTGCTGTGGGGCCGGCGGTGGTCATATGTGGATAGAGGAGAGCCGGGGCAGCCGCATCAACCACGTGAGGACGGAACACTTCTTGGAGACGGGCGCGGAGACGGTGGGGGTTTCGTGTCCCTTCTGCCTGCAGATGCTGGAGGAGGGGGTGGAGGCGAAGGGAGTGGCGTCGGAGAAGAAGGTGAGGGACCTGCTGGAACTTCTGGCGGAGAGCGTGGGGGAGGGGGAGTAGAGAGAGTAGCGAATGGATGAAGAGCACATTGAGCGGGTTCAGTGGAGGGAAAATCCGCATGCCGTAGAGC
>CAYNJI010000205.1:0-2149 GCA_964397605.1 uncultured Dehalococcoidia bacterium
TGGTGGGCCCGGATAGACTCGAACTATCGACCTCGGTCTTATCAGGACCGCGCTCTAACCACCTGAGCTACGGGCCCACTATGTCCGAATTATACCGCTTGTACGCAATGTTAGACAAGGGATTGAACGAGTACACGTGATTGACTTGGATGGGGTGGGGGCTATAAGATTGAATTTGCGCATGGTGTGAATATCGTTGTATTTGGGGTGATGAACATGGCCACTCTAACGGAGCAGAAGCCAATTGGCATTCAGGTGACGGACAAGGCGTCCAAGGCGGTGCGTCGGATTGCCGTCAAGGAGGGGCGCGAGACCGAGGACTTCGGCCTGCGGGTTGGGGTCAAGGGCGGCGGGTGCTCGGGGCTTCTGTACGTTCTTTCCATCCAAGAGAACACGCCCTTGGACACGGACCGGGTGGTGGACGACAACGGCTTGCATATTTTCATCGATAAGCGTAGTTACATTTATCTGGCGGGTACGGAACTCGACTTTTCAGACGGACTGAACGGTAAGGGCTTTGTGTTCCAGAACCCCAACGCCAAGAAGGCCTGCGGCTGCGGCAATTCTTTCGGCGTTTAAGGTTGAGGCGGCAATCACCGCCATCGGTTATCCGCTTTCGTACTGGGCCGATCGTTCGGAGACAGCAGGTGAGATATGACGACTCCCATTGAGTCTTTGAAGGAAACAGCCGGCTCGGCTGATAACGCTTCCAACCCATTGTTTTCCGGCGAATTGCCATTGTCCTATGGGGATGCCGCCCTGGAGTATCGTGCGTTTTACGAGGGGGCGGCGGTCTACGACGAGGGGCGAAGGGGCAAGATTCGGGCGGTGGGGGCAGATGTTCTGGACCTGCTAAACCGGCTTTCCACCAACAAGGTGGATCATCTGGCGGCAGGGGAGGGAGCGCCTACAGTCTTCACAAGTGACAAGGGCCGGATCATCGACTTGGTGTACGTGCTGAACCTAGGTCCCTTTGTGCTGATGCTTACGGGGGCCGGCGCGCAGGGCCGGGTGATGGAGTGGATAGACCGCTATACGATTATGGAAGACTCGACGATGGAGGACGTGACGGACTCCCTCGAGCTTGTGTCGTTGGCAGGTCCGAAGGCTTGCGATGTGTTGGAGGCCGTTACGGGGCTTGACTTCGTTGGTCTTGAGAATTTCCACTCGATGAGGTTGGAGACGGGCGGTTGGGGGGTTCGGATGGACTTGGGGGCGCTTCCTTGTTTTCAAGTGTTGCTGGAAGGTGGTGGGGGAGTGGAGCTGCGAGAAAAGCTGCAAGATTGGGGCGCAACGCCCGTGGGTACTGAGGCTTGGGATGCTTATCGCGTTGGGGACGGTCTGCCGGTGTACGGGAAAGAGTTGGACGAAAGTCGCAATCCTCTGGAGGCGGGACTGATAGGGGCAATCGACTTTGACAAGGGCTGCTACATTGGCCAAGAGGTTATTGCTCGGTTGGACACGTACGAGAAGGTGCAGAGGGCGTTAGTATCGTTGAAGATTGGGGGGAGTGGGCAGTGGGAGGAGGGGGACTACTTGACCCTTGACGGTCGTCGAGTTGGTACGATTACTTCGCTGGCCAGGGCGCCGGGTGGAGAGGAAGTCGTGGGGCTGGGATACGTGCGGCTGGCCGACGCGACGTTGGGCAAGCGGTTTTATGGTGAGGGAGAAGGGCAGTGGGTGGAGGTTGTGGCCGTGTCGGAACTCTTCGGCGTCAGATAGCCAAGCCGCCGTCGACGCGGATGACCTGTCCGGTGATGTAGCCGGCCTCGTCGGTGCATAGGAATGCCACCAGTCCTGCCACGTCTTCCGGAACGCCAAGACGATTCATAGGTACGCGAGCCAGAACCTGGGCCTTCAGGTCTTCCGAAAGCTCCTCCACCATGCCGGTCAGGATGTAGCCGGGAGCGAGGGCGTTGGCGGTGATGTTCCTTCGAGCGACTTCCTTTGCCACGGACTTGGTGAGGCCGATGAGGGCGGCTTTGGAGGCGGCGTAGTTGGCTTGGCCGGGGTTGCCGGCGATGCCCACGACGGAGGACATGTTGATTATGCGGCCGCGTCGCTGTCTGACCATGGCGGGTAGGACGGCCTTGGTGCAGAAGAAGGCTCCCCGCAGGTTCACGTTGATGGCATCGTCCCATTCCTGGGT
>CAYNJI010000206.1:0-2130 GCA_964397605.1 uncultured Dehalococcoidia bacterium
ACCGTGGGCAGTGTCCACACCTGCGGCGTGAGAGCCGGCGGCTCCGTCGATTGCTGGGGCAATGATGAATTCGGGCAGGCCTCGTCCCCCGAGGGACAGTTCATCTCCGTCAGTGCCGGCGGACTCCACAGCTGCGGTGTAAGGCCCGACGGATCAATCGACTGCTGGGGTGTTGGTGATGACGGTGCTATCTCGCCAGCCGGCGAAAAGTTCACCTCCGTTAGCGTTGGAGGGGACCCTATTGGACTTGACTTTGAGTGTGGGGTGAATATAGCCCGCACCGTGACTTGCTGGGGTGATGACTTTTTCGGCCAAGCGACGCCACCCGCCGAGAAGTTCACCTCAGTCAGCGCCGGTTTGAACCACGCCTGTGGGGTGAGAACCGATGGCTCCGTCGATTGCTGGGGCAGGGATGACGCCGGCCAAGCGACGCCGCCCGACGGGAAGTTTGCCTCAGTCAGTGCCGGATGGTTCCACGCCTGCGGAGTCAGGACTGACGGCTTGGTTGCTTGTTGGGGCGTCAATACAAACGGTCAAGCCACACCCCCGGAGGGTCAGTTCGTCGTGGTCAGCGCCGGTGGACGGCATACCTGTGGAGTTAGGATAGATGGATCCATCGAGTGCTGGGGCCCGAGGTTTGATGCACTTGAGGAGTCCATTGACAGATAGAGTCGACGCCTTCCCTTAGCGCGCCAGCCCTCTTCATCGGGTGCTCAAACTCTCCCGGACCATAGCGGACCTGAGGGGACGACTCCATCAAAGTGCATCACCTGGCGGAAGCGTCGCAATATCGTCCCTGCTGGACTGTGCAGACTCCGCGACTCGCAGACGTTTCGCCCCCGCCTTGTCACTTTTTCGCCTTTGAAGTAGGGTAAAATCTACGAGGGGGTGTCTGCATTGGTCGCCCATCCGTACCTCCGCAGACACCCCGGCAAATGCCCGCAACTGCGGGGCGGTTAGTCTTAGTGAGGGGGAAAGGAAAATGACGTCATTGGGTGTTCGGCTGGATCCCATCCCGCAAATAGGTATAGAAGATTCCATTGGGCTTGCACAGTTTGCGGAGTCCCTGGGCTATGACATGGTCTGGGTGCCCGAAGGCGGCGGGTCCGACTCCATTACGCGGCTGGCGGCCTTCGCCGGGGCCACCAGAACGGTGCGATTAGGCACCGGCATTCTTCCCGTCTTCTCCCGCACTCCGGCGCTAACGGCCATGACGGCCCTGGGCATGCACGTCGTCTCCGGCAGCCGGTTCACCCTCGGTTTGGGCGTGGGACATCGGGGTTCCGCCGAGGGCATCCACGGCATCCCCTTCCGACGGCCCATGACGCGCATGCGGGAAACGGTGGAAGTGGTTCGGCAGCTCCTCAAGGGGGATCGGGTGTCTTACCAGGGTAGGTTGTTCAACGTGAAGGACGGCAGCCTGGGCTACGGAGGCGAGTTCAACGTGCCAATCTACATCGCCGCCCTGGGGCCGCAGATGCTGGAGCTGGCGGGGGAGTTGGCCGACGGCGTGCTGCTGAATTGGGCAGCCCCGTCCTATCTGGAGCAGGCCATGGAGCATCTGAACATAGGCGCTGCTCGGGCCGGCCGGGACCTCGAGGAGATCAGCGTGGCCTGCTACATCCGGGTGGCGGTGACGCCGGAAAAAGAATTGGTGCGTACCCCCTTGAAGCAGCAGATTCTCCGGTATTGCAGCATGGATTACTACAGGAATTTCTTCGCCAAAACAGGGTTTCGGGATGAGGCGGAGGCCATCGGACGTTACCTGTCGGAGGGCAACCGGGCGGCCGCGGCGAGGTCGGTTACGGACAGGATGCAGCGAACGTTGGCGGTCTTTGGGGGCGTGGACTACTGCCGGCAGGAAATCCAGCGTCGGCGGGACCTGGGCGTACAGATGCCTGTGATTGCGCCCTTCGCCTTTGGTGGCGCCCTGAATTCCTACCACGCCACCATAGAAGCCCTCGCCCCGAGGGATGGGGGCCATCGTACATTAAACTGCACATAAGGGAGGTAATAAGTGAAGCCGGCTTGGCAATTTGAAGATAACCCTTTGCACGAGCTTGTTGGGGCGAATGACGCTGGAATAAGCAGCTTTACGGGCGATAGGGCCGGGGGGTTGGTTCGGGAGAT
>CAYNJI010000207.1:0-2125 GCA_964397605.1 uncultured Dehalococcoidia bacterium
CTAGGGAGCGGATGCGTCAAGAAGCGGAAACGCTGGACGGCAGCGAGCCGACGGTCAAAAGAGAGTCCATCTGGAGCGTATCGGAGCAGTGGAAAACGCTTTATTCCCCCCTCTTCACTGCCTTAACTATAATGGGGGCGGGATACGTGGTTTGGCACGGAACCACCCATCGCCCCCAAGGGGACATTCACGACGCAATTGTAGCCATCATCCTGCGTCTGGCGCCCACGATAATCGTGTCGGCGGGCGCCAGCGTTGTAGTAACGGAGCTAGCGAGGCACGCCACCATGCTGTCAGACATCCTGCGGGAAAAGACGGACAAATGGATTGCCAAGAGACACGCGGCGACGCGAGAGGAAGGCCGGAAGGAAGGCCGGAAGGAAGGCTTGGCCGAGTTCCAAAACCTGTTGCGGGAATGGAACGGCAGGCGCTTGGAGGCAGAAGCCAAGGGCGTGCCTTTCACCAAACCGCCGCCATCCCTCGACTAAAGGCAAATCCTCGCTCCCAGGGCCTTTTCATTCTCGGATAAAGTCCCCTCTCCCTCTGGGAGAGGGTTAGGGTGAGGGCGTCCCCGGGCAGGAAACCGTTCCTGTTGCAACGCATTTCCCCCTCACCCCGGTCCTCTCCCTCCAGGGAGAGGGAGAATGAAAAGGCCCTGTCCTCGCTCCCCGGCCGTTTGACAGAGCGGGTTGACGCTGATATAAATTGGGGACTTGGCGTTCCACCAAGCGGAACCACTGATTCCCTCCTAATGCGAGGTTGGAATCATCTTAAAATCAGGGCCCGATACGGGGCGGAGGATACTGCATTGTTGACAAGGAACAGATTCATTTCTCTGGCGATGTTCTTGGCCATTGTGGCCATGATCGCCGCCGTAGCCTGCGGCTCGCCGGAGACGGTCGAGGTCACCAGGGTCGTAGAAGTGGAGAAAGAGGTCACGGTTGTTGAGGAGAGGGAGGTAGAGGTCACCAAGATTGTAACCGAGGAAGTCGAGGTTACCAAAGTTGTAACCGAAGAAGTCGAGGTAGAGGTCACCAAAATTGTTGAGGTGATGGTCGAACCCCCGGAAGTCCCGAAAGACACCATCGTCTTCTCCGACCTCAACTGGACCAGCGCCCAGGTGCAGAACCGCATCGCTCAATACATCGTCGAACACGGCTACGGCTACCCCACCGATGTAGTGTTTGGCGGTACGCTGCCCCTGTTCCAGGGTCTGCGCGGCGGCGACACTCACGTGACGATGGAAATCTGGCTGCCCAACCAGAGCGATGCTTGGAATGAGGCCCTGATTAACGGTGAGGTGGTTTCAGTCGGCGCCAGCTTGGGCAAAGACTGGCAGAGCACTTTCGTCATTCCGGCCTATCTGCAAGAGCAATACCCGGAATTGGATCATGTGGACGACCTCAAAGACCCGCAATTCCAGGAGCTGTTCGCCACCGACGAGAGCCGTGGCAAGGCCCGGTTGGTGGGCTGTGTTCCCGGCTGGTCCTGTGAGTTAGTCAACGACGCTCAGATTGCCGGATACGGCCTGACGGACTATCTGCACGTAATCAAGCCCGGCTCCCAGGCTGCAATGTTCGCCGAGGTGCTTGGCGCCTACGAACGGCAGGAACCTTGGCTCGGCTATATGTGGGGTACCGGTGACCCGGCCCTGCTGCTGGACCTGGTGCTGCTGGAAGAAACCCCTTACAGCAATGAGTGCTGGTTCACCACCCAAGCCTGCGCGTTCGAGGACGCCAACATACTCATCGCCGTTCATCCCACTCTGCCCGTCAGGGCTCCGGAAGTCATAGACTTCCTGAAAAGCTGGGACTTTAACATATCAGTGTACAAAGCCGTCGCTCAGTGGACTAACGTTAACGAGGCCACTGTCGAGGAAGCGGCTCTTAACTGGTTGATGGAAAACGGCGACTCTTGGAGTGCTTGGGTGACCGACGATGCGGCCGAGGGTGTCATGACCGCCCTAGCCGCTGGTTTGGAAGCCGAAGGCTGGCCCGACGAGTAACCAATACCCCGGGTGAACCAGTCATAGTCGTAGGCGGCTCCGATACCCTCGGGGCCGCCCTTCTCATTGCAAACCTCTGCGCGCTCCGCGCTCTTTGCGATAAAATAGGAGCAGGAATAA
>CAYNJI010000208.1:0-2102 GCA_964397605.1 uncultured Dehalococcoidia bacterium
CGTAGGTCAGGAAGCACGGCAGGGGAGTAATGGGACGAGGATGCCCGCTAGGGACGTCCTATAGGAGGGAGAATGGGTGTGGCAGCTGGGTCTTGCTGAGGCTAGGCCCAGAATTTCCACTTGGGTTGTTCGGGAGTGGGGGAAGGTTTGCTGAGGGCTGCAACGGATATCTTGAGGGCTGCCTGATTCTGTTCCAACCCGAATAACCTTTCGCTGGTTTGGGCGTGGTACTTCTGCAATTGCAGCAGGCTCGCAACCGCCTCGGTGTGGTCCTGGTGGATGCCGAACATGGTTTCCCGCAGCTCTTCCTGCAACTTTTGGACCTCTCCTATCATCTCTCGCAGCAGAACCTGGTCTTGCTCTATACGTGACAGGGACTTCTTCAGCTTGACGTGTTCCCGCTGAATTTCGATGACGGTAGACGTTAGGGCTTTGTGGATTTTCTCTTGGTCTTCTGCCTGCTCGCGCTCCAAAAGATCACCTCCTGCTAGGATAATTTGACCCCAAAGAGGGAAAGTTGTCAATTGGGCGGTGGTGGCGTTGACGGGATGCGTGACAGCCCTTAGCGTATGGAAGGGCATTGAATCTCCGTTAGGCGAGGAGTAATTGGCATGAGTGGAATAGATCTGGCGAATGGCACTGTTGCGGGCTTTGCAGGCCCGTTGAAGTCTGGGGAGCTTTCTCCGGTGGAGTTGACGCGGGCGACCCTTGAGCGCATTGATCGAGTAGACGGGCCGCTGAGGGGGTTCACCACGGTCACGGGGGACTATGCCGTCGAGCGGGCGCGGGCCGCGGAGGAGGAGATCCGGAGAGGGGAGTATAGGGGGTCGCTTCACGGAATTCCATACACTCTCAAGGACCTTATAGACACGGCGGGGATTCGCACCACCTATGGGTACGAGAGCCACAAGGACTACGTGCCACGGACGAGCGCGCGGGTGCACGAACTGATGGAAAAGGCGGGCGCTATTCTGGTGGGGAAGGTGAATTGCCACTTCCGCCGGAACGTGGCGGTGACGTGTTTCAACCCGTGGGACATAAGCCGGTCGCCGGGGCATTCCAGCGCCGGATCCGGGTTGGCCGTTGCAGCGTCGATGGGACTGGTGTCCATCGGGTCGGACACGGGCGGGTCGGTGCGGATACCGGCGGCCTGGAGTGGGGTTGTGGGCTTGCGGGCAACATTTGGGCTTATCAGCCGGCACAATCTCTTTGGCCCGTCCTGGTCCTTCGATCAAGCCGGCCCCTTAGCTAAAACGGTGGAGGATACGGCGCTGGCATTGCAGGCGCTAGCGGTGCACGACCCCGAGGACCCGGTGAGTCTGACGGGGCGGTTCCCGGACTATCGGGCGGCACTGGAAGGCAGTATTGAGGGTGTGAAGGTTGGGGTGTTGGAGGAGTTCGTGGGCGGTGGCTGCACGGAGGAAGTGGAGCGGGCGGTGCGAAGGGCCGTGGCGGTCCTCTCGGACATGGGTGCAGAGGTGGAGGAGGTATCCATAGAAGGAGCGGCAGGGGTTTCGGACATTCACAACACGATTGTGGAGCCGGAATCCGCCGTCTACTACCGGGAGACATTTTCTCCAGAGAGACTGGCGAGGATAGACGCAGACATGAAGTTGCGGCTGGAGCGGGGGGCCGCCATACCCATGGCCGATTATCTGGATGCTCAACGACGGTTGGCGCTTCTGAAGAGGGAGACGGCGCGGGTGATGAGGCAGGTGGACGTGGTGGTCTCGCCAACGTCTTTGACGACGGCGTTGAAAGTGCCGGAGACGCGGGGGATGACTGAGGTCCGAGGACGCCGGGTGCCGGCGGGGTCTTTGAGTCTGGCGTGTACGGCCATAGCGTCGGACGTGGGGCTGCCGGCGATTTCCGTTCCGTGCGGGTTTGGAGAAGGGCCTCTGCCCATCGGTCTGCACATAATGGGCAGACACCGTGAGGAAGGGTTGGTGCTGCGTGTGGCCCATGCTTACGAACAGGCGACGGGGTGGCATAGGTTTCGGCCATCGTTGGGGTAGAGGGGAGCCGGTTTTGTCGCGGCGGGATGACGGGTGGGGGCGCTTGGGATGAGGAGGGAAAGCGTTGAACGGATGCCTACGAGATTC
>CAYNJI010000209.1:0-2085 GCA_964397605.1 uncultured Dehalococcoidia bacterium
ATCTTCGCCTACGGCATCGGCTTGTTGGACAATGCGTTGCTGCAACCGCTGGCGGAAGCTTGCTTTGAAGAGGGCCGCTACGAGTTTATGCTCACAGTCAACCCGCTTCGGGTAGTGGGCGGCACCGGCTCGCCGGTTAACCCCGTGGCCGTTTTGTAAATTCTCTTACTCATAAGCGCCGGTGTCAGCGGGCACGTTACAGGGAGGTATATGGAATGCTGTACCTTCAGTTAAATGGAAGCCCATTCCACTAAACAGCGGTTCTGGACCCTTAAAGTAGGAGTATCACGGATGCCTCGCGAACTCACACGGCAGGAGTTTCAGGACTTCCTCGACAGCAAGCCCGGTTGGATAATGTTGAGCACAGTTGGACCCAACGGTTATCCACACACTGTGCCTTTGGGATATTTCCGTTTCGGCGACGAAATACTGATGGGGGTGCGTGGCGGGACCAGGAAGCTGAGAAACATTCAGGCGAACCCAAAAGTTAGTTTGCTCCTCGAGAGCGGACGCACGAGACAAGAGATAAAAGGGCTCATGATCCAGGGAACAGCTACTCTACATACGGATCCAAAGGAAACGGTGCGATATGCTCGAGAGGCGGCGAAGCAGCGGGGTGTCCCCGAGTCAGAGCTTCCGACCGAGGCACGAAAAGACGCAGTTTATATCAGAGTACTTCCCGAGCGCCTTCGCTCGTGGGATTATTCGTCCGACCCCTAATCGGAGCGGGTCGAATAACTGCGGCTTGTAGCCACGCTTCAATGGTCGCCCTAGAGGGAGATGTGACCTCCACCTCTTACAGCGACTGAACGGCTTTGAACTCGGCGAGCCCAAACTCGCACCGTGAAAGAAAGGTTCATAAATTGCATGGGGGATTTTAGTCATGAAATATGACCACATTGTCGTTGGCGGTGGGACGGCCGGCTGCATCTTAGCGGCCAAGCTATCCGAAGACGCTGATCGCTCAGTGCTCCTATTGGAAGCAGGACCGGAATATCCTAACTTCGATCTGCTGCCGGACATGCTGAAATACGGCTGGGGGTTGGTCAACCTACAGGCCCGAGCGGCCGGGTCTCCTTACAACTGGTCATTCACGGGTACGGCCACGCCACAGCAGTCCAAGCCCATGCCGGTACCCAGGGGAAGGGTGCTGGGCGGGTCCAGCGCCATCAACGGCCAGACTTTCATACGCGGAGCGCCAGAGGACTTCGACACCTGGGCTTCCTGGGGAAACGACGATTGGTCCTACCTAAAGGTCCTGCCCTACTTCCGCCGGATCGAGAACGACGCGGACTTCCAGGACGACTTTCACGGGACCGATGGGCCCGTCCCGGTACGCCGTCATAAACGCGAGGATTGGCCGCCCTTACAGGAGGCATTCTACCGGGCCTGCGTCTCAGCAGGGTACCCAGACATTCCTGACGTACACGACCCAGACGCCACCGGAGTGAGCCTGCGAGCCGAGAACAACGTTGACGGCGTACGCATGAGCATGGCCCTGACCCACATCGAGCCCAACCGAAGCCGTCTCAACTTGACCACAAAGGCCAATGTTCAAGTGAGACGAATCGCATTCGACGGCAAACTGGCCACGGGACTTGAGGTGGAGAGCGGCGGAGAGACGTTCCTGTTGGAGGCAGAACAAATCACCCTCTGCGCCGGCGCCGTAGGATCGCCCCAACTCCTGATGCTATCAGGGATTGGCCCAAGCGATCAGCTTGGGCCACTGGGTATCCCCGTTGTTGTGGATTCTCCCGGGGTAGGGCAGAACATGCGCGACCACCCCAACGTGGTGGTCCGATTCACGGTGCGCGAAGACCGGCCCGACGAGACAGTCGCCCGGCGGGCCCTCCGCCTGCGCTACACCGCTACCGGGTCATCCACCCCTAACGATATGATTCTGTCACCGTCCTCCCTGAACACGGTGGTCAAAGAGGATGATGACCCGACCCACAGCATCAACTGCGGATTGTACCTCGCGATTGGTAAGGGAGAACTACGCCTGGAGTCCACCGACCCCGGCGTCCAACCCAGCATGGACTACCATTACCTGGAGGAACACTGGGACCGTGAAAGGTTACGGGA
>CAYNJI010000210.1:0-2070 GCA_964397605.1 uncultured Dehalococcoidia bacterium
ACTTTTGAAGCAGCGGGGGTTGGCAGTCATCATTCTGACTGGAGATAGACAGGAGACGGCGCAGGCGGTTGCGGGTTCGCTGGGCATCGAAGAGGTAACGGCGGGCGTGCTACCGGACCAGAAGGCCCTTCGAGTGAAGGCCCTACAGGAGGAAGGGCGGTGCGTGGCCATGGTGGGGGACGGGATCAACGACGCTCCGGCGCTGGCTCAGGCGGACGTGAGCATCGCCATGGGGAGCGGCACCGACGCGGCTATGGAGACCTCCGGCGTAGTGCTGATGGGCAGCGGCTTGGGCAGCCTGGCGAGCGTGTTCGAGCTGAGCCGACGGACGATGCGGGTAATCAGGCAGAATCTGTTTTGGGCCTTCTTCTATAACGCGGCGCTGGTGCCGGTGGCGATGGGCGTGTTGTATCCTGTATTTCAACAAACGGGCGGCGTGCCGCAAGGGTTGGAGTTCTTCTTTGGAGAGGTGGGACTTCTCAACCCGGTGTTGGCGGCCTTGGCAATGGCCTTTAGTTCCGTTAGCGTGGTGAGCAACTCTTTGAGACTGAGAAGGTTGAGGTTACCTTAGAATGATTGGGAAGTTGAAGTCGTTTTTTGGGAGTGGCAACAAAGATGAAGGGACGGCCACCGATCCGGTGTGCAAGATGGTGGTGGACAAGGCAGATCCCGGCGGAGGGACGGCTGAATACCAAGAAACCACCTACTATTTCTGCGCGCCCGGTTGCCGAAAGTCCTTCCAGCAAGACCCGGAGAGGCATCTGGACTGAAGAAGGAAGCTGATTATCGGGAATCTCGCCATGATTGAATGTTGTCGCTTCTTTGGCTAGAATAGGTGGAGATTCTTAGCCTAGGGAGGCAGTTTCCATGCCCGAGGTCGAAGCGCCCGAAATTGTAGTCTACACCCATCCAGATTGCGGATTTTCCACGGCTGTGAAGATTGATTACAACAACCGGGGAATTGCTTTCAGGGAGATCGACATTTCGGTGCGCCCGGAAGCGATACCAGAGTTGGAGAGGTTGACGGGCGGGGAACGGACCACGCCGGTAGTTGTGCGTGGAGACGAGGTGACAATTGGCTTCAACGGAATTGGTTGAAGCTTCTAGGCTTCGAGCCGGAGGCTCGACACGGTAGACGGCGCTCCTGGGGAGAAATCAGCGGTTCGCTGGTTCATGGAGTGTTGACAGCAAGCAGGGACGCCCCTAGTATTTTGGTTGGAAACCATCACGGCCCGGTGGTGTAGTTGGCCTAACATATCGCCCTGTCAAGGCGAAGATCGGCGGTTCGAATCCGCTCCGGGTCGCCACTTCTCATGTTTGTCGCTTATTCGGCGTCAGTTCGCCCAGCGTGGTCTAGTGCGTAGGCGTCTATGATTCCCCCCATCTCCCAAGCCCTCTGTACTCTTCCTATCCCGTCAATGCAGTCTTAGAGGCGGTTGTAGTGCCGAGTGAGGTTGTAGAGACGTGTCGGAAACTGTGGACAAAGGAGTTAACTATGTCTTTTTATACGGCATGGGTTATTGTATAATCCCGATTGCGTGACAGTATATCTCAATTCGGCCCAGGGGTTGAAGGGGAAGATACGAATAACCTTAAAGGAGGTAGGCTAAGGATGGTATTTAACAGAGCAGTCATAATTCTCGCCGTATTGGTGGCCATGTTGGCGGTGTTTGCCGCCTGCGGGGGTTCTGATGAGATGAGCGACGAAGAGGTCAGGAAGGCAGCCGAGGGGATGGGCATGGTGATGGCTGGCGAGGCCGAGGTGAGCGACGACAGACTCGCCCGTGTCAAAGAGAGGGGCAGGGTGGTGTGCGCGAACAACGACAGCCTTGCGGGATTTGGGTTCCTGGATGACGCGGGGAATACCGTGGGCTTTGACGTAGAGTTGTGCCGTGCGGTGGCAGCGGCGGTGTTAGGGAATGCCGACGCCGTTGAATTCCGAGCGACCACGGCTGCCGAGCGCGGCCCGTCCATGCAGTCAGGCGAAATTGACATGATGTCGCGGAACACCACGTGGACCACGTCACGCGACGCCACGTGGGGGAACTTCGCACAGACCATGTTCTACGA
>CAYNJI010000211.1:0-2046 GCA_964397605.1 uncultured Dehalococcoidia bacterium
GGGCCTGCCCAATGTCGTCCGTGCACTTGGCCTCGTGGACCGCGGCCGAGGTTGTATGGACGTGGGTGAGGAGATGCGGCTCGGCAGGTAGACCTTGCTGCTTGACCCCGCGGATTTTGGTACTTCCGTTGTTGGGGAGGGAGTGCTCGGTTGTTTTCAACTGGGGTTTGAGCTGCTTGGGTCAGCTTGCAAGAGAACCATGTGTTCTCTTGCCTGATCGAGTGCTTGGTTCAGAAAGACGAGGGTGCCTTCGTAGGTATGTGGCGTCAGGTTGGTTGGCTCTTCGAGGTCGGGGGTTCCCATCAGATCTTCCGTTAGCTGGTGGGCTACCAAGATGCCGTAAAGGTGGTGGATTGTGTCGGGAATCGAATTGCGGGCGTCGAGGACCGCGCGGGCGAAGGCGCCTGGTGTGGTCCAGGCGTTTACCTCTGTGAGGAGTGCATTGGTAAGGTGCAACTCCTGCCCGGCACGTACGGCGCCGGCGGTCTCACGACCGGGCAGCCAGCTATCGTGGCAAGCCAGCAGGTCTTTCATGACGGTGAATATGCGGTGTGCACCGGTCCAGGCTGTGAGGTTATCGGCGTGGCTGCGGGGATTGTCAGCTGCCTGATCAAGGGCGTTGTGAACTTCTGAAAGAAGTCTTCCCGGGGTCCGCGCCCAGTCTTCGGCGTCCATGCCGCAGGCTTGATAGAGGAGCTGATCGACCAGCTGCCCGACGACGAGACGGTAAACGAAGTGGGTCCCCGGCTGGATGGTGCTACGGATGTTGGTGCGCAAGGCCGCGGTCAGGGTAAAGACTACGGCGATGTTGGGGTTCAGAGTCGGATTTCCCTGCAGGTCGAGCATCCAGCCTTCGCGCAGCCAGGTATGGTCTTCAATAAGGCGGCGCTTGGTGTTTTGGAGAATACGGATGGCGAGCGGCCGCAGATTGGCGAGAGTGACGGTGGCGTCGAACACGGACGGCTCCTTTTGGCTTACGGTTTGCAGAATCAGGGGTAGGTCTTGATGGCTCTGCCCAGGATGGTGGAGGCGTTGGCGTATACCAGCTTGACGTCTTCGAAGCTGATGCTGTCGCTGTATTCATCAAGCAGGTAATCGAGATCGACGAGGGTTGTTTCCGGTCCTGGTCGAATTTTTTCCGGCAAGGCATCGGTGAGTGTCCGGAAGGTAACGTTGACGACTTCCTGGGTGGCAGGGTTCAGGACCTCGCTCAGTTCGCCAAACGCTGTCTTGTGGATGAGCGGTTGGTCCGGTTTCAGAATGAGCCGCAGGGCTTCCCATACGGCGCCGCATAGCGAATAACCCTGGGCGTTTTCGTCGTGGTACCAAGTGTCGTTGCCTTCGGCATCGAAGGCGTAGGCCGACTGGCTTAGCTGGTCGGGCTTGAGGAGACATTGGTCGGCGTTGGCAATGGCGTCGGCAGCGATCAGCAGGCTGTCGAGAGCGATCGTCTCAAGTGGCATGGTGAGCGGTTTCCTTTCTTTAGAGGCTCGTTTGCAGTGCTTCCTGGTTGCGTATGCGGTCAGCGACCTGGCGCCAGTGATTGCAGATGGCCTCGAGGAGGTTTTCTGTCGGGATCGGGTCGTCGTCGGGAAAGTAGGCAGAGAGACTACAGAACATTTCGTCGCCGTACGAACCACCCCATAGCTCGGGATACTCGAGTCCCCAGTCTTCCAGCTCGGCCAGGCTCTTGAGGCCGAGGAACTCGGCAAAGTCGCTGGCGGCGACCTCGTAGGTGCAGAGGCGGCCTTTTGCATCGACAACCTGGTTGTCTCGCGTTCTGATGGTATGCGGGTTGAGTTGGCTTACTTGCCACCAACCTGCAAAGCAGGAAACGGTATGGCAAGGGGTGTGGGTGATCTTGGTTCTTTGGATATCCATCAGGGCTCCCGGGAATTGTTGGGCGCTCCTGAGAATCTGGTTCATTGCCTCTTCGATGCGTTCGGGGTTGGGTGTGCGTGGGTAGGAGGTCGATTGGATCATGCCGGGTCCTTTTTTTTGCTTGGAGGTTGTAAGCTGTTTCTAATTTAGTATACTATAGATAAT
>CAYNJI010000212.1:0-2040 GCA_964397605.1 uncultured Dehalococcoidia bacterium
CCGCCCTCCGTCTTCGCGCCGCCCGTTACGCCCTCTCTTTCATCATCCGCATCAGTGAAGTCGAGAAACTCGATGCTGACGTCCAGGACCTGGAAGCGACCTCTCGCCTGTCCTAGCCGGCCCCACCCTTCTCAGACCACTTGGAAGGTATTTCGCCAATGGCCGGGAATGACACCGGGAGAATCAATTTCTCGCCCCTCTCCCTGAGGGAGAGGGGCCGGGGGTTAGGGCGTCCTCTCCCCGCAGCACAGCACAACCCAAGGAGGCAATACCATGCCCACACTGTCCCAACTCAGGCGGCGCGTCGACGCCCTCAAACGCAAATATGCCAGGGAGCTAGCCGTGCTCCGGCTTCGCCGCCTGGCTGAGGACTTTTCCCAACAGTGGGCCCGCGAGGTGGCCGAGTGCCGCCCCGCCCCTCAACCCCAAACCTTTATCCGGCAAATAGCCCAACGCGGATTCCGCCTTACTACCTTCATGGCCCTCAAAAACTATCTGGAACGCTGCCACAGCGAGAAATCTATTCCCGACTGCATGGGCATCATATCCAGCCTGCTCCCCCAAGTCCCATACGACCGGCTGAGCGAAATGCTCCGTTGGGATGCTCCCGCCTTGGCCGATGCCGCGTCTCGTGTTCGGGCCTGGCCCTTGGGCAATTTGAAAAGCCCCATTCCCACCGGGTCACCCCCCTATAGATGGTTCTGTAACTTGCCAACCCCCGCCCCCCAATGCTAAACTCAACCCAATTCATCCCCTGGCTGCATCTTTTGGACCAGCGTATCTGAACCTTTGAGGTGTCGAAATGCTCATTGGCCATTTTACGGAACAACCCTGGCAGGACGATAGTTCCGGCTTGATGGGAACTCAGTCCACCGACCTTAGTATCAGTAACGAGCACTACAATCCCAGCGTCGGCGCGCATCTCTACAACCGTTACCTGGACGAGAAAGTTTACGCCGAAGAGATGGGATTTGACGCCCTGATGCTCAACGAGCATCACAGCACGCCCTTCTGTATGCAGGGCGTCACCAACGTCGGCGCGTCAATCCTGGCCCGCATCACCAACAAGGCCAAGATAATCATCCTGGGCAACGTCTTGCCCATCTGGGATGACCCCCTGTGGCTAGCCGAGCAGTTGGCGATGATCGATATGATTTCTCATGGCCGCCTGGTATCCGGATTCGTCCGAGGCGGCGGTCGGGAGAGCTACTCCCACAACGCTCCGCCCCACTTCAACCGGGAGCGTTTTGAGGAGGCCCATGACTTCCTGATTAAGGCCTGGACTACTCCCGGCCCCTTCCGCTGGGAGGGCAAGCACTACCATTACCGCTACGTCAACCCTTGGGCGCGGCCCCTGCAGCAGCCCCACCCGCCTATCTGGATTCCGTCCACCGTTAGCGTTGAGACCGTGAAGTGGACCGCCGAGAAGGCCTACCCGCTGGTGTTGCTGGCAACCAAGCTGGAGCCAACCAAGGAGGCTTTCCAGCTTTATCACGAAACCGCCGCCGAGTTCGGCCACAAGTCAGGTACGCAGAACGTAGCCTATCTGTGGAAAGTCCACGTGGATGAGACCGAGGAGAAGGCCGAGGAAGTGGGCCGCAAATACCTTTCCGGCGTCAGTAACCCCTTCCTGTCAGGCAATGAGGGCCAGGTCAACCCCGCCATTATGAACCTGCCGGGACATACTTCCCGCACCTCGCGGCGGCTATCCGCCACGTCCTTCGGTCCGGCGGGCCGCTTCGGCACCAACCGCCGCCCCTACGAGGAACAGGCTGCGGATTACAGTATCATCTCCGGTACGCCCAAAACGATACTGCCCAAGATTCGCCACGTCCTGGAGTACCTGCGGCCCGGCAGCGTCTTCTTCTGGGACGGCGACGGCGCGATGAGCCACGAAGACCAGATGCGCAGCCTGCGTTTGATGGGTCAGGAGGTGATTCCGGCGGTGCGTGAGATGGCCAAGGAGCTGGACTTGAAGAGTCCCTTTGAGGTTGACACCAAGACCGGCCTGCCCATAAGTGACGCGGTTGAAGAAAGAAC
>CAYNJI010000213.1:0-2026 GCA_964397605.1 uncultured Dehalococcoidia bacterium
GGCGCGCGCCATCCGATATAATGCCCCCGTCCAGTCTGGGAATGAACAGTTTCCTAAATTTCGCCCAAAAGTCGTCTAAAGACGCAGCCATTATTGTTTACTAGAATTGCCCTGTATCAGTAGACTCACGTCACGGGTTGAAGATGCGTATAGCAGGAGGAATCGCCAAAGGAAGAAGGCTCGCCTCTCCCGCTATCCCGGGAGCCAGACCCACCTCGGAACTCATCAGAGGTGTCATCTTCAACAGCCTGGGTTCTGAAATTCTGGTAGATGCCAAGGTTGCGGACCTATACGCCGGCGTTGGTTCCCTTGGTATCGAGAGCCTAAGCCGGGGCGCTGCCTTCGCTGATTTTGTGGAGAAGGACCCTCGCCAATGTGCCGTTCTGAGGAGGAATCTGAAAACTACCGGCCTTGAAGGAAAAGCGAAAGTGCACCGCCTGGAGGCGTTGAAAGCATTGGCGCATCTCAAAGGCCCCTACGGGGTGGTGCTCATGGATCCCCCGTACCGCATGGAGAGCTTGGACCAGGACTTAGAAGCAATAGACCAAGCAGAAATTATTGAGAATGAAGGAATGTTAGTAGTAGGACATTCAAAGCGTTTGGCGCTGAAGAAGAGATACGGCAAGCTTTCGCTGGTGCGCAGCAGGCGTCACGGCGACAGCGTGGTCGACTTCTTTCGATCGGGAGACGCCAGATGACCGTCGCTCTCTATCCGGGCACCTTCGATCCGGCCACCCGAGGGCACGTGGACGTGGTCACCCGGGCCTCGAGTCTTTTTTCCCGCCTGGAGGTCGCCGTCTACGAAGGTTCGCAAAGGCCTTGCCTCTTCACCGCCCAAGAGCGCGTCGACCTCTTCACGGAGGAGGTGCAGCACCTGGAGAACGTGAACGTCCGAAGCTTCAGCGGCCTGGTGGTGAACTACGCTCGCCGTATGGGGGCCCAGGTAATCGTCAAGGGACTTCGAGGCGGTTCCGATTTTGAGTATGAATACGAGATGGCGTTCGTGAACAAAAAACTAGCGCCAGACATTGAAACGGTTTGTCTAATTACTAGCCTGGAATATCAATTCGTAAGCTCTAGTCGTCTGAAGGAGGTGGCCAGTCTGGGAGGCGATATAGAGGTAATGGTGCCGCCCCACGTAGCCAAAGCAGTCTTGGAAAAGTTAGCTCTGCCCCATTAGTAAATAAATTGTGGAAGGAGGACACATGGACATAATCAATATCATCGATAGGCTGGAAGCACTAATCACTACTAGTACCAAGGTTCCCGCAACTCAACGCACTCTTCTGGATGTAAACAAGGTTCAAGAGCTAATGGACCAGCTTCGGCTGGCAGTTCCTCAGGACGTTCGGGCGGCCAAGGAGATCCTGGTCAATAAGGACGACATCCTCAACCTGGCGGAGGCCGAGCGCCGCCGCACCAAGGCCCAGGCTGAGGAGGAATTCCAGAACAGGATCAACCAATCGGAGGTCCTCAAGGAGGCCCAGCGCAGGGCCCGGCAGATTGTGGACGACGGAGAGCGGAAGTCCACCCGCATGATGTCCCAGGCCGAAACCGAGTTGAAAACCAGCAGGGCAGAGGTGGACGCTTATGCGGCCAAGGCCCTTCGCAACCTGGAGCGTCAGCTAACCGCTAACCTTACCAGCGTTCGCAACGGGCTTGCCCTTCTCACCGGTGTAGAGACCTTCGAAGTCTTGGCAGAAAACGGCAACCGGCAGAGCTAACTCCCGGACTCTTCCTCTCTAACTCCACCGGTCCCAGGCACCGGGACCGGTGGAGTTTTCTTTTATCTTCTTCCCCTCACATCTGCTCCGTACCCAAACCAGATTTCGTCTTTAGCGGAGCAGTATCCCAATACTGGGCCGCTTGGCCGTGGGTCTTGGTGTATAATCGCCGTGAACCCTGTGTCCCAGTACATACCACAAGGTGGTGGCCCATGGCCCATTCTCAAGGTACGATGCTAAGCCTGCCCCTGAAGCGTGACAAGCCCCTGCTCATGATAATGGACGGTCACGCCATGGTGCAT
>CAYNJI010000214.1:0-2022 GCA_964397605.1 uncultured Dehalococcoidia bacterium
CTCTTCCACGACGGTACGGAATTCACAGCCAAGGACGTAGTGTTTACCTGGTCGCAGTACGCAAACAGCATGCTCTCCGGCTCCGCACTGATGATGGAGGTCATCGACGACGAGAGCAGTTTCGACATACCCAACCCTCACGAAATCACTTGGAACTTGAACAGACCGGAAGCCACCATTGGAATCTGGACCTCCGACATGTTCCAGTGGCTCAACTACAGCAAAGACCATTGGGACAAGGTAGGTGAGGAGGGGTACGCCGCTGATCCCATCGGCACCGGACCCTTCCGGTTCGTGAGCTTCGGAGAGAACAGCCACATAGCCTTCGAGCGAGTGGAGGATCATTGGCGGCAAACACCGGAGATGGATGAGATTGAGTTCCGATACGTGAAAGAGGACGCAACCCGGGTTGCGATGCTTCTAGCCAAAGAGTCCCACATGTCCGACATACCCCGGAGCCTCTTGCCTCAAATACGGGAGGAGGGATATTCGGAAGTCTTCAGCACTGTGCCCGGGTTCATAGTCTTCATGATGTTTGGGGGGCAGTATTACCACCAGCCGCCCGGTTGGGAGGACAAGTTTGACCCAACATCTCCTCTCACAAAAGCGGAAGTTAGAAAAGCGCTTAGCCTGGCAATTGATAGGGAGGAGATCAACGAGGTCTTCTTCGAAGGAAAAGCGGACTATGCGACGGGCTTCAAAATTCACCCGACGGATCCAGCATTCAACGATAGATGGACGGTGGACCCCTTTGACCCCGAGCAAGCCAAACAGTTGCTGGCAGAGGCAGGATATCCCAATGGCTTTGAATTGGAAGTGGTGGCCAGCAAGAAACCCGGCCTCTCCGAGGGGCCGGAAATCTCTGAGACCATCGCCCAGTACTGGAGGGACATCGGAGTCAACGTAGACCTTCGAGAGATTGAATACGCTGAGATGCTTAGTATGGGGCGTACGTGGGACCTTCAGAGGCATGCCCGCCTGGAGATGCACGGTTTCTTCTCTTACGAAACGTCCTTGACTAATAACCTAAAGGTCTCCGCGACAGAGGATAGGGCCCGCGGCGGCATGTTTGCCCACGAGGTAACGGACGGCCTGGTGCGAGAAATTGAAGTCACCGTAG
Organism: uncultured Dehalococcoidia bacterium; assembly: GCA_964397605.1. Lineage (GTDB taxonomy): Bacteria > Chloroflexota > Dehalococcoidia > Lucifugimonadales > JAPULR01. The sequence goes on from CAYNJI010000214.1 coordinate 1,121, forward strand.
ACCCAGACGAAAGGCTGCGGCTGTTCCGCGAACTCGGTGATTTCCTCTACGACCAGCACGCCCTTCTGCCCCTCTACTGGGTCCTGCCTGTCGCAGCCTACGACGACGGGATTATCGCAAAATACGAGTCGGACTTTTCCAACCAGGGGCCTACACGCCACTGGGAGTATGCCGAACTGGTTAAAAAGTAGACCACAAAAAGGAAGGTGCAGAGATGCGTAACGGATTTAAGATAATTGATGCTGACGCTCACTTCTACGAGCCGCCAGACATTTGGGATAAGTATATGGTTGGCGAGGAGTGCTACGACCTGCGGCCCAGGGTGGCTAAGGTGCACGGAAGGGCGATCCTCCAATACACCGACGGCCAGGTAGCCGTGGGGGGCAACAGGGAGCGAAGCTCTCAGATACTCACCCAGAAATTTGCCAACGGTTACAACAACTGGTGGAGTGCGGAAAGCCGCCTCAGGGACATGGATGAACAGGGCTGGGATATCCAGGTTATGCTGGCCACCAATGCCGCCGTATCCGCCGCCTACAACCGGGAGCCCCATGTCTACGCCGCTATGTGCCGCGCCTACACCAACTGGGCCGACGAGTACTGTAGCGCGGCACCTGAGCGCCTTAAGTTTTGCGGCCAGGTGCCCGGAGAGTTGCTGGATGAGATGGTTGTGGAGATGAGGCGCGCCGTTTTGGAGAAGGGGGCGGTGTCCATTTTTCTTCCGCAGGCCATTGCCGACAAGATGTGGCACCACCCCGACTACGACCCTGTGTGGCAGGCGGCGGTGGAATTGGAAGTGCCCCTCGCCATCCACGGCATGGACAGCGCCACGGGCAAGCCCCTTTTGGGCGTCCGCTATAACGATGTGAAGGGAGGCGCTCGGTCTGTGGGAACCCTTATAG
>CAYNJI010000215.1:0-2019 GCA_964397605.1 uncultured Dehalococcoidia bacterium
GCTCCATCTCACGCCCCAAGACTGGGCACGGCACGGCCACGCCTCCGACCACCATTACAACGGCGTAGTCCTTCACGGCGTCCTGAATACCCCCACCTCTCCACAACCCCTTCCCGGCGGCGGGGCTGCCCCCGCGGTGGGCCTCAAATCCCTGCTGGATTCTACCCCCAACTCCCCTTTCGGAAACCAAAAAAACCGCGCCGTCCTCTGGTCCGTCCTGGAATCGAATGGATACCCCAAACCATCCAGCAAGACCGAAGCCCTTCGGATGCTGGAACGGGCGGGAAGGGCGCGCTTTCTCGGCAAGTCCGGGGCCTTCGCCGCCTTCATGAAAGAGATGCCTCCCCCGGAAGCGCTATACCAGGCCCTCATGGAATCCCTGGGCTACAGCGAGAACCGGGCAGGCTTCCTGGAGTTGGCCCAACGCGTTCCCTACGAAGCCCTCGCGAAAACCACGTCCCGGACCCTTCAGCAAGAGCGGCCCCGCCTGACCCAGAAAATCCTGCTGGAATCCGCAGGCCTCGACAAACCCGCAGAAGAAGCCCCCCAGTCAGCTGCCGTCATGGACCCCCGCCGGTGGCGCCTCTTCAGGATCCGTCCCGCCAACCACCCCCGCCGCCGGATAGCCGGCGCAGCCATCCTGTTCCACCGGATGGCTGCGGCAGGCCTGGTGGAATCCGCCGTCCGATGGGTTCGCGGCGGCTCCTTCAAGGCCATCCTTCAAGACCTCACCGTAGCGGACCCGGCGGGCGGCCCCGCCCTGATTGGCCGGTCCCGGGCCCTGGACATGGCAGTCAACATGGTCCTGCCCTTCCTCCACGCATACGGCCTCCGCCGCAGGGACGAATATCTGGCCCACACCGCCCTTGACCTCTTCATGGCGGGTCCTCGTCTCCAACCCAACCGGATAACCAGGGAGATGGAAGACATGCTCTTTCCCAACCGCTGGCGTCCCATGGCCGCCGCCGCTCCCCGCCAGCAGGGCCTCATCCACTTTCACCGCCTGATTCAGGGAGAGGGTTAGTCCCCTTGTGATACCATAGGCAACATGCACGAAACACCCGGTGGCATAGCGCCAAGAAGCCACGCATGGGAAAAGAAAATTCGTGGGGTGCATCTCCTTGAGGGAGAGACGGTGGTGGGGCTTCTGGACGGCTCAAAGGGTCTGGTGGAGGTCCCCACCAGACGGGGCGCTCTCCTTGCTCTGACCGAGCGGAGAGTCCTGACCCTGCTGGACGATGAGGACCGGCAGGAGACCCACATGGCCTCCATCGACAAGATCCAGGGGGTCTCCATGCGCTCAAACCGGAGATCCCTCAAGCCCCTCCTCCAAGGCGTACTCCTGATCCTCGCCGGCATCATTGTCTACCTGGTTGTGGGAACCTTCAGCACCGGCATACCCGTCAACGCCGGCATAACCATCAGCGCCCTGCTGGGCGGCGCCGTGGCCCTCCTGGGCCTCCTCTTCGTCCTCCGGTACCTGTTCTGGGAACAGGGAGGCGAGATAGTCTTCCAGACCGGAGGACTGGAGCTTGTTTTTCCCTACCGGTCCCAAAAGACTATCGTCCCCGTTCACGAACTTCTGCGCCGGTTCTTCCAGCTGCAGTCCGGGATGGCCGTCGAACCCCTCTACCTCCACACCACCGCTCCCAGCTGGCCGCACCTACTGAGGATGCCGGCGGAACCGACCCCGCCGTCTCCAGAAGAAGCTCCTGCCGTTCCAACAACAATTGTCCTTCCACCCAAGCGAGCGCGGCGAACCTCGAGAAAGCGCTTCCGGTCGCCAGTGCCCCGGGCGTTCCGCCGCGCAAATGCATTAAGCATCAAGGGTCAAAAAAGACCCTCACGGCTCCGACGGCTGGGACTGATACGGCGAAGGCCCGCCCGGGCATCCCGTCCGATCTTGCGAAAACCCCGTTCCCGTCCAAGGAGCTTTCGTCAGCTTACGGGGCATCGCCATAACTCGATGCCGGCCCCCGGACGGAACGGCCTCCGGCCTGGTGGCCTTAAGACTTCTCG
>CAYNJI010000216.1:0-2014 GCA_964397605.1 uncultured Dehalococcoidia bacterium
CCGCCGTCTAGCAGTCGCTTGTAGGGAAAGTCCGGGGGCAGGGCTTCCAGCCGCTGGGTGCGGGCAGCCCGCAGGAATGTGGGTGGGGCAACGATGCCGCCGAAGCGGGAACGGCGCGTGGCTATTTCGTCGCTCCAGAGGGGGTTGGGGTCGCCGATGGCTTCGGCGAAGGCGCGAACGTGTCCCTTCTCAACGTCCAGGTATTCAGGCGGGCTCTCCTGCCCTATGTAGTCGCGCCGGAGGGCTTCGACGTCTGGGGCCGCTTCTGCCATTAATCTTCTCCTTTGGTCATCTGCCTTGACGACGACGGGCCTTATCTTAGGCTGGGATGAAGCCTTGCTCTAGAGTCAACAAGGGCGATTGCTGACCCCGTTCGGTGCGCCCCGAGTGTACTCAGGGCCTGAAATGCTGTCAAGATGGGAAGCGGGGTGGCACTCTCACGGCGGCATTCTTCGCTGCGCTCAGAAGGATGGGGAAGGGGTTGAAGGAGTTTAGAGAATCTGGGAGAGGAAGGCTTTGGCCCGCTCGTTCTTGGTGTGCTCCAGGAACTCCGTGGGCGTGCCCTCCTCGACTATGACACCCTCGTCGAACATCACCATACGGTCGGCCACCTCTCGAGCGAACCCAATCTCGTCGAAGAGCATTATGCGGGGGCGCATGGCGAGGGCGCGGGCTATGGCGACCCGCTGCTGCTGACCGCCGGAAAGCTCCGACGGGAACTTGTCCGCCTGCTCCGGTATGCCGACCCGCTCCAGCAGCTGGTTGGCTACGCCCTCCGCCTCATCCTGGGGCATCTTCCGGACCTTGATGGGGGCGAGGGTTATGTTTTGCATCACGGAAAGATGGGGAAAGAGGTTGAAGGACTGAAACACCATGCCTACTTCGCTGCGGATAGCGTCGATGTTGCTCAGGTCGTTGGTCATCGCGATGCCGTCGACGATGATGTCGCCCCTTTGGTGCTCTTCCAGCCGGTTGATGCAGCGTATGAAGGTGGACTTGCCGGAGCCTGAAGGGCCGAGGATGACGACCTTTTCGCCCCGCTTTACCGAGATAGTGACGCCGCGCAGGACGTGGAAGTTTCCGAACCACTTATGAACGTCCCGGCAGACGATGATATCTCCGACGGCTGAGCCGTTCTCTACCTGGGTATTAGTCGCTTCCATCACCATGTTGCAGCCTCCCAAAAGCGAAGGAGTTTCGGCGGGCGGGGTGTTTAGGTAGTTTGAGAATTGAATTCGGACCGGTTGTTGAAAGGCGGATATTCCTCCGTCATAAAGGAGAGATAGGCGTCCAGCCGCATGTTCCAACGTTCGAGCCCCACGGCGAATCTGAATAGTTCAATGGGGTATTGGCCTTTGAAGACGATAGTGAAGAAGGCGATAAGGGCGGTAACAGATACGGCCAAGGCATAGAACAATAGGATTACGGCGTGGGGGATGAAAGCGTAGAAAAAGCCGAAGAAGAATTTCAGCAGGGCGTGGGACTTGGAGTAGCTCTCCTGCCGCTGGATGCGGATGTCCACGGGGCTGTCTGCCACCGGCTCTGCGGTGAAGGGAGGGTATTGGTCCGTCATGAAGTTCAGGTACGCGCTCACCCGGTGGCTCCAGCGGTAGAAACCCATGTTGAAGTTGAAGAGGTTTTCCGGATACTGCCCGGTGATGAGGATGGCAACGAAGGCGGCCAGGCTGGCTATCCCGCTTGCAATGCCGTAAAACATCAGGATGATACCGTGGGGAATGCCAACGTAGATCCATCCCAAGAATAGCTTGGCGATCACGAGTCCCGGATGGAAGGTTTCAGGGTACCTAACCTCGTGGACAACCGGAGGGTTTCCACTCTCCATAGTCACACCTCCTAGATTGCATGGCTTCCATTATTTATGGAACTTTGCCGCATTCTACCATAGGCTACACAGGATAATACATACATTGTGGCGTGACAAAGGGCAAGTTGGGGAAGAAGAGTGGTGCCGAAGGTCGGATTCGAACCGACACGGGGTTGCCCCCACCGGTTT
>CAYNJI010000217.1:0-1991 GCA_964397605.1 uncultured Dehalococcoidia bacterium
AGCATAGCAAAAGGGAGGCCCTCGCTAAGTGCGAGGGCCTCCCTTTTCGAAACTACCTGTGCGGCCGTACCGCCCAGTGCTCTATTGGGCCAGCCACATCCTCTCGTTCATAGCGTATTTGGTGTAGGAGTAAAGGTCATAACCCCGCCACCCCTTCAACTCCACCCTCCAGCCGGGAAAGATCAAGCTCCACCCCACCAATATGTACTGAGCAACGTCATTATGTATCTTCAGGTCCATCTCCCGCACCAACTCTTTCCTCTTGATGGGATCCAATTCCCGGGACTGGTTCCTGAGCATTGTCTCCACCTCTGCCATCACCTCCGGCTGCTCATCCCATCTGGCGGATATAATCGTCTTGATACTGGAGTAAGCCAAATCCGGAATGTAGGTGAAATAGAGCCCGTCATCCGGGTCGCCGATTACTGTAGACGTGTATGAGCTAATGCGAAAGTCAAAGTTACCACTTTCGGCTATAGGTGTCTGAGCTGCCGTCTCTCCAAAGTCCGAGCCGATCTCCATTCCCAGGCTCTTACCCAGGTTGTCCATAACGAAGAGGCAAGCGTCTATGTCGGACTGGTTTGTAACGGACGCCATGCACTCCGCGGTGGGACGATTCCCGGCTCCAAACACCTCATCCATCAGCCGGTTGGCCTCCGCCACATCCTCGTCCTTGGGTTGGCGGTACCCGGGCCACGTCCTTATCTCCTCTTCCGTCGGAGCGTAGAACGTTCCAGGCGCCATGGTATGGGCCAGCTTCATACCCTCGTAACCAGATATCCGATAGAAGTCAAGCCACTGGTCACGGTCCAGAGCCAGGCTGATGGCTTTTCTCACCCTTACGTCATTCCAGGGCGCCCTGGAACCGAAGGCAATAGTCCGGGCCCAGTGGTTAAGCTGGTTGTTGACCACAATGCGATCCGAGAAGTCCCGGATAGCCTGCTCAGCCTGGCCGGGAGTCATGCTCCAGCTGCCCTCTCCCATGTAGTGGATCTTCCCGGTAGCCAAGGCAGTGAAACGGCTTCCTATGTCCTTGATGACCACATTCTGGTACCTGTCCAGCAAGGGCAACCCCTCTCGCCAATAGTTGGGATTGGCCTTGAACATGGTGCTGACGCTCCTGTTGATCTCAACAGGTACAAATGGCCCTGTGCCATGCATTGCATAAAAGTTGGCCGGCACCTCATTGTCAAGGAAGGAAGTACCCTCTCTCTCGCCAAAGTCGTTGAGCCAGGCGATGTAGTCCTTGTCGAAAATTGTCGCGGCACGACCGGCCAATATACCCATTGTCTTGGCCATCGGACGCTCAAATTGCATCACAAATGTGTATCCTCGGTCTCCATCAGGACAGCTGGTACTCTCGAGATGGTCGAGATCTGTCTTACCGGTGACTACTCTTGTCTCAAAATCTGGCGGCGAAGCGTACCGCTCCATGGAAGCTTTGACGTCCTCGCACACCATCTCGTCGCCCAGGATTAGCCCTCCGTTAAACTCCACAGGGACCGTTGTCTCTTCCGGCATGCTGGCCTCGTCGAAGAACATCACTCCCTGATGAAGCTGCATAGTAAGCGTCATACCGTCTTCGGACATGTCCCAACTCTCCACCAGGTCCCCCTCAATTGTGGTGAGGTCCCCAGTCCAGGGATCAATTCGGAGCAGCGAATTCACAGGGAGGCCCGCATAGCATCCGTGGGTGTAGCAGCAGCTTTGCCTGTGGGGATGGAAGACCGTCCCGTCACGCTGCGCCCCGAAGACGAAGGTCCCGCCCTTAACGGGCTGACCCCAATCCGGGTTGTAGCCGGGGCTCTGCAAGTATCTGTCCATCCATCCTAGGTCCGTATCGGGAGCCATCACCGGAGTTGCCGTCGGCTCTCCATCCACTGATTGCGACGTGGCCGCTGGAGACGGGGATGTGGCGGTAGGTTCGCTGATTGGCGTAGCATCCTCGCTCCGGCACGCCATGGCAACCACCAAAATGGTCATTGCCAGCA
>CAYNJI010000218.1:0-1991 GCA_964397605.1 uncultured Dehalococcoidia bacterium
TGGCGTGCGCGAGCGAGGAGCCCACCGCCGCGCCTACGGCGGTTCCGCCCACGGCCACTTCACCGTCGATGACTGACGGTGCACAGCCCACGGCAACGCCGGTGGATGTGGTAGAAACGGACCCTACATGGATTGAAAGTTACTTGCAGAGCCCTGGTTACAACCCAGAATGGGGCGAGCCCGTCAGGGGCGGCACCTTCATCTTCGGGGCCAACCGGGACGACACGCGGTTCAATCCCCGCAGCCACTCTTGTTGCTACACCCACGGCTGCTACGCGGGACTCCCGTGGAATGCCCTGTTCCGCATCGACCCGTGGGTGGGAACGCTGGACTCCTTGGAGGGAGACTTGGTGGAGAGTTGGGAGATGTCGGACGACGGCCTGACTCTCACCATGCAGCTACGCCAGGGGGTCATGTTCTTCGACCAAATGGCAGAGCAGTCCACGGTGCCGGCGGAATACAACGGCGGGCAGATCCTGGGCGACGAGTTCGTCTGCGAAGACGCCGTGGCCACTTACGATCGGTACGTCAATCCACCGGAATGGGAGACCAGAATCATCACCGGCAAGACGGACATTGGGCACCTTGAGAGTACAAGCTGCCCTGATGGGCCTCGCGGGTACACCTTTGTGATGCACTTCGATCAGTCTCTTGCCAAGACCTTGGGTATACTTGCGGGCCGGGGCGCCCTGGTCCTCGATAAGGACTACATCGCATGGCTCCACGCCTATGGCGAAGAGAATGACTCCTCTTTCGGGGACAACGAGGTCCCGGACAACTTCTACGCGATGCACGGCACGGGCCCCTTTGTGCCTGCGGACATCAACCTGAGTGTACATGCCATATACGATGCCAATCCCAACTACTTCCGGGAGGGGCTGCCACTCATAGACAGGTACAAGAACGTGATAATCAAGGACCTCGGCACCCGGTTCACGGCCTTGGCCACGGGCAACATCCACTTCTACGGCGAGGGGAGCTACGGGTTTACCTCCGGGCAGGCGGAGCAAGCCCTCCGGGACTTCGATGACACGATTGAGGTAAACGTCCAGCTGAACCACTGGGCGCGGGCAATCAGGATGAGCGCTACCCAGCCCCCGTTCGACAACTTGCTGGTGAGGAGAGCGGTTCACCTGGCCCTAAATCGGGAGGCGTGGGCAGACTTCAGGCGGGTTAGGGTGGGAGACACCGTGCTGGAAGGCACCAGCACGGCTTTTTGGATGCCCCCTGGTACGCCGTGGGCCATTTCCGACGAGGAGTTCATGTCTTGGCCCGGGTACCGGCAACCAAAGGACGAGGACATAGCCGAGGCCAATCGCCTCTTGGATGAGGTATTTGGAGCGGGGAACCGGCCCGAGATAAACTGCATGGCCAGAGCTGTCAACCCCAGCGACACGGATGGATGCCTGTTTGTCATAGACCAGTTGAAAAAGAATCTCAACTGGTCCGTTAAGGCGGACTTCGTGGACTCTGCGGTGGTCACGGACAGAGGCAATGCGGGTACATTCGATATCTATTGCGGCTCCGTGGTGAGCACGGCCATTGGTGACCCGGACGACTACCTGCCCTGGAACCTGGTTGAGGAGTTGGGCTTCATCTCCACTAAGAACCAGATAAAGGGCCTCAAGGCGGAGTTGCCGGAGGTGATGGACTGGATGGAGACCAGCGTGGTCGAGCAGAGCCGGGAGCTTGATCCGGCTAAGCGCCAGCAGATGGTCTGGGAAATTCAACGGAGAGCGGCCAACGAGGTCGTACAGATAACGACCTTGGGGTGGACCAACATCTTCCCGTCCTGGAGGAGAGATCTCAAGGGATTCAAGGGCTACAACCTCTACTCCTACACCAAGTCTGCGATGAACGAGAGGATGTGGATTGTAGACAACTAGCCGGGTAGCTACATCCCTTAGCGCAACAGGCTACAGAGATGATGCCCCTCGCACCGAATGCGAGGGGCATCATGTTTTTATATCGCTTGTGAACTGTTCTAGCAG
>CAYNJI010000219.1:0-1989 GCA_964397605.1 uncultured Dehalococcoidia bacterium
GCTCTGTCATGTTGCGGAACCCAAGAATGTCGGCGTAGCAGACGATTGCTGGAATAAGCGAAGGCGACTTCGGATCCCAACTCTTGTGAATCATCTACCTCCCCACTACCTGGGATGGACAGGTCCATTTGGGCTCCTCCCCGTATTGAATAGTACGGGCGACATGCGACGCTCTGGGAAACTCGAAACTAAGACTGCACCTCTCAAGGGCAGTCCTAGACCTTACTCTCAGAGACTAAGGCTTCCTTCAAGGAGGCTACTTGGAGAACATTATAAGCTCGACTCATCTCCTCCAACAAGTTAAGGGACTAGTCGGTCTGCAAGGAGGTTCCTGCACACTTCGGCCGGAAGTGCAATTATTGCTATCGCGAGCATGGCCGTTCTGCGGATAGCGGAGTGTGAAGATGCCCACTCCAATGTCTCTGCTACTGGTATTCGCTCTATGGTAATGCGGGCAGGGATTCGAACCACCGCGCGGGCCCCGTTTAGCCCTCGTTCATCCAGGATCCTGGTACCATGCCTTGCAGCCTGGCAGCCACTTCTGACGCCGGTGTACGGGCCTCTTGCAGCAAAGCCACATCGGAATCGCTGTGTTGGTCGTACAGGAATTGCCAACTGGCCCGTTTGTGTTACATGTTCCAAAACAAAATACGCATGAGTCTAGCTCAGTGTGGGATGTGATACCCGGTTAGCCGAGCCCCCTCCGAGCTCCTGTATTCCGAGATAGCTGACTGGTGATTTAGTAAACGTAAGCGATTGGGTCGGCGCCAGGAACCATCGCGTATGGTAACCTTCGGAATTACAATCGGGATTGTGGAGGGAGTTGAGTTTTGTTTGGTGGACAAGTGCGAGAATAGAAACCTGAGGCCAAGCTAGCCGCAATGGGGCTACTAAAGGCATAAAGGACAATCCCTCGCCATCTGCCTAGTCGGGAATTCATACCGCTTGTTTATCGGTCCTGTTAGCCTCAACGCCCATTAGGAGAGGCATAACAGTCACTTCTTTTGTCGACGAGGCTGTCGCTCTATCCGGCCTATCTCCCAATGCCCCTGCGTGCGAAGTGCAGGTGTTACTCGGTACTCAAAGGTATTCCCATTGAAGATTAGCCGATGATCATCTTCCCAAGCAAGATGTAGGGCGTCGCTAGTCGACGCCCGGACGACCCACCGAGGCCACAAGCGATACTCCAATACTTCCCAAACCATAGGGGTCATTGTACCACCCTATCTTGCACACCCCCAAGTGACTACAGGGCTTCATCTTTCAAAACCAAGGAGTACCTCGCTTATCGCCGCGACGTTTGCTTCCAACAACTGTTGGTGGCGGTCTCCGGGACACGCCAGACTATCCAGCTTTGCCAATCTGGAACATCTTTGTGGAGCAGACTGGGCAAACACCCTGAGTGGCCGGGCGGCCGTTCTTCATCGTAGTGGCCTGTGGGTTGCACATCTCCCTCTTGGACCGGCACTTCACACAATACGCTTCCATGGGCAGCCTCCATTTGATTAGCGCTTAAGAGTTATCCTACATTAAGAACACGGGAAAATCAGCAATCTCGCATTTGCTAGAGGTAAGTCAGCCGTCCGTGTCTCCATCCAACTGGTAAAGATTAGGAACAGTTACGTGGAGTTTCACTCTCGTCCTGTAGGCCACGCGTGCTAGACTTCCCTCTAGACCAATGGGATACTCTTCTTGAATCCCCCTGCTGTTCAACTACGAATTGGCAGGCTCAAGGAGTAACATGCCTCACCAGACGGAGCCAAGCGCCAACAACGCCACGGGCGGCCTGCTCCAGGCCATGCTGCCCCGCAGTCGCGTGCGCTCCGAGCACACCCAGGCCATCTCCGGACACCCGGGGCTGCGCCCCGACATTCTCATCACCGCTCCCGACCGCGCGCCCGTTGTCGTCGAGGCGGAGTATATGCCTGCTCACACCGTCGAAGTCGAGGCCAGGTCTCGTCTTGGGTTGGAGGTGGCATCCAACGGGCG
>CAYNJI010000220.1:0-1087 GCA_964397605.1 uncultured Dehalococcoidia bacterium
AGCAGAGTTATGCCCGTATCCGGCCCGTGCAGAGGCGACTAACTGGGTGAGTCCGTTCCAGCGGTCACGGCGTGACATCTTAAGTTAGTCGGGAGTCCAGCTTACACTCCGCCGATTACAACATTGCGGGATTCTAGAATCGAGAAGGGCGTGGTTAGATTCTTCCAAATCTAGAATGCCATTGCACCGCTGGCGCCCCGTTAACTTCCTGCGCCGCAGGCGTGGCAGAACCGCGAATCCTCATATTGGTCTGTCCAGCAACGGGGGCAGCGTCTCCGGCGGACGGATGGTGGAGCTGGATCCGGATCGGGCGAGTTCGCGGATTCCGGCGGGCCGCCGGATGGACCGGGGCTCGTCAGTCCGCCACTGGAGCGGGACGGGGAGCCATAATAGCGCTCCAGTTCTTCGCCATAGTTCGTGCCAGCCTGCAACACCTCCGGCGGGAGTTCGTCTAGCAGGTCGCGAATCCCCTCTTGCTGGCTCTCCTCTATTTTCGCAGACTCCCACCAAAAGGCCCCCCATAGCGCCGCGGCGGCAATACCGATGCTCCCAAGAAGCATCATTACCACCACGAAGTCCAAGTCGAGCACCACAAAGGTTTGCGGTACTATCCTGATAGTCTCTTCCTGCAAAACATTCCCGCCTTGAGTCCAGTGGTAACTCCCCCCGTCAAAATCCGCTCTGAAATTGTCTGCCATGCCAATGGTGGATACCAGGAATATCACGCCGCTCAAGGCAATCAATGAACCACGTATCCACCAGTTCCATATAGACTGCCTGTAAGCGTAGACGAACACCCCTGTCACCGACAGACCCAGCAAAAGTGCGACTATGCCATACCAGCCGCCATCCTGCTTGCCCACTACGCCTGAGGATATCGCGACTACACTTGCCGAGTTGAGGATTCCGCCAAGCACCACCAACGCGCCCGAGACGGCCATTATGATCGATATCAGGTTGGTCATTTTCATTTAGAAACTCCTTCCAACGGGAAAGACAGGGGGCGCCTCTTGCCATCGGTCGCCGAAGCGCAAAATCGGCAGCTTGACGGAGTTAGCGAAACCCGCAGTGGCCGGCGACTTCATCG
>CAYNJI010000220.1:1097-1974 GCA_964397605.1 uncultured Dehalococcoidia bacterium
TCTCCCCACTGTTGCGGCGACTCCAGCGACAGCACCGTTTGCCACGGCTTGCCGCCGGACTCGCATTCCTTCCAAATCCACCAACCCAGAGCGTCGGACGCAAGGACGATAAAGTCGCCGGGCAAGCACTCCCCGCGGAGCTGACGCGCCCTTGGCCAAAGCCCTGCGTTGTTTGGATGATTGCTGCTGATCAGGGACGGGACATTGTTGAACTCCCCAGCCTTGGTCATAGGGAAAGATATGGCGAGATCGTTATCGCGGACGACGAACAGGCAACAGTCTCCGACGGCGACGGCCCGCCACGTCAAGGCCCCGGAACGGCTGCATTGGAGACCGACGGTCATTCCCAAAGCGCCGCTAGGGCGTCGGCACGGGTCTTGGCCTCTCCGTGCCAGGGTATGCGTTCCCACGGGACTGCCCGGTTCCATTCCCTTTCGCAGGGGGCCAGCCAATTGGCAAGGGATTCCTCGTTCATTTCAGCTAGGTCCAGGGGGCGATGTACAAGGGCACGAGTCAGGATTTGCGCCCATTGCTTGGCAAAGGCGGATTCGCTGGCGCCGTCGCAGAGGGCGATCCTCACTGGCCCACCATTGAACGGGTAGCTGATCCGAGAGGCGTCCTCCATCTCGTCAGTCCGGTTGCCCGCTTTGGGCGTCTCATATCTTATAGGCGGTCGAAGTCTCATCGGAATACGGACCTATTGAAGGTTGGAGGCGGCGCGGGTGCCGATGTCCAGGAACTGCACCAAGGCCACGAGGTCGGCGTTGAAAACATACCCGCGGGAATTCTGGTCAACGGGAAGGTCTAGGTTTGCCGCCTGAACCCGACTAGGTTCTGTTGACATTTCGCTGTTGCGGGTCATTCCGGGGAAATAGCG
>CAYNJI010000221.1:0-1965 GCA_964397605.1 uncultured Dehalococcoidia bacterium
GTGGACTGGGATTGAATCTTCAGGAGGCGTCCTACGTGTTCCACCTGGATAGGTGGTGGAACCCGGCCGTAGAACGGCAGGCAGAAGACCGGAGCCACCGTTTTGGTCAAACGGTCAAGGTCAACGTGATCAAATACTCCTGCGTCGGGACTATCGAAGAGAGCATCGACGGCATCTTGGAGAGCAAGCAGGAGGTATTCGACCGACTCGTGGATGATGTGTCTCTGGACCTTTCCGCCCAGATGAGCTCTCAAGAACTCTTCGGCCTATTCGGCTTGGAATGACACGCCGATCCGCCCGGTATGGCTGAAGAGGCAGTCGCCTCTGAAAGACGCGCTAACGCTTAGGGTTAGCGGCGTCGGTCTATCGTTTCCAGGGGGTAGCGGGCTGCCCAAGCGTCAAAGCCCCCCGAAAGCGTTGCTGCCGTGATACCCCAGGTGCCCAGTTCCTGCACGGCGTGCAGGCTGCTGGACTCCCGATGCCAGCTGCAATAGGCTACCACCATCCCGCCCACGTCCGGGTTATTGGCCACCCACTCGTCCAGCCGGTCGGGCTCTACCCGCACGCTGCCGGGTATACGACTGCGGGCCCTTTCGTAGCCGGCGACCGAGCGCACGTCCAGGATTATGGGTTGGTGAGGGCTCGATATCATCTGGTACAGCTGCTCAGGGGTTATCAGAATCACACCGGAGTAGTCCTTCTTGATCAGGCTGTCTGCGGTGGCAGCCTGCTGCTCGGCCAGGTTATTTCTGGAGGCGCGCCGCTGATACCAGGCGCCGATGGGGGTGGAGCTTGCCCCGTGGATGCCGGTTGATGCCAAGACTACTATCCCTACGGTGGCCAGAAGCATCTCCGCTCCGGGCACGTCGGCCTGCACGGCCAAGAGGGCCAACAGCAGCGAGTTGAGGCCCCGGGGTCCAAACCAGGCAATGAGGCTCTTGGCGCTGAAGCTCATGCGGGTGCGGGCTAGGACGATGCTCAGGACCGACGGGCGAATGACGAATATGAGTATGCCGGCCAGAACAATGGACAGGGCTACGTTTGTCGTATGCAGCATGGTGGAAATGGCGGCGCCGAAGAGGACGAAGGCGAAGAGCATGGCCATTTCCGAGGTAACCTCGCCGTACTGCATGAAGGAGTTGCACAGGCGACGGTTGCTCACTGAGACGGCCAGCCCGGCGGCGAAGGCGGCGAGGAAGCCATCGCCTCCCACGGAGGTGGCGGCGGTGTAGGCGAGGAGGACGATGCCGATGGCGGAAAGGGCTTGATGCTCCGTGCGAATGTTCAGGCGGGTGTCCATCCGCTTCACCAGCAGTGCGCCAAGGGCCCCTATGAGGCCGCCGATGGCAGGCCCCGTGATGAGCAGTTGGACCAAGAACACGGCCCACTGGCCTGTCTCTCGGCCCTCCGGCTGCCCCACGGCGATGAGTATCAGGATAATGGGCAGGACAATCAGGTCGTTGGTGCCGGCCTCTATCTTCAAGATCTGCTTGATGGAACGGGGAATGCGGCGGTCCCGCATCAGTTCTCGTAGGACGACGGGGTCCGTGGAGGCCAGGATGGCCCCGCCTAGAAAGGCCATTATCCAGCCAAAGCCCAGAAGAAGCGCCAGGGGTACTGCGCCAAGGGCGATGATTATGGCAGTGCCCGGGCCAAGGATCAGCGCAGGGATCAGCCACCGGCGTCCCAGTTGGTCTACTTGCAGGTTGATGGCGTCCAGAAAGAGCACGAGGGAGAGGGTAAAGGTTGCGACTACTTCCAGCGTGGGGCTGCGGGCGTCCATGTCGATGAAGCCCAGGAAGTTTCCGCCGAGCAGGATTCCCAGCCCCATGAACAGAATAGGGAAGGAAAGGGGGGTGCGGGCCACTATTCCGGAGGCGAGGGCGGGCACCAGCAGGATAATTGCTATAACGGCAAAGATGGCCAGAAAATCCGGCAAGAATCTGGCTCCTTAAGTTCGGGTTG
>CAYNJI010000222.1:0-1952 GCA_964397605.1 uncultured Dehalococcoidia bacterium
GCATGAAGCAGATCCTCGACACCCTCAGCCCCCAGGACAGAAAGCGGTTCATGCACCACTACAACTTCCCGCCCTATTCCGTGGGTGAGACGGGCCGCATGTTCACCGGCCGGCGGGAGATTGGCCACGGCGCCTTGGCGGAACGGGCCATTGAGCCCGTCCTACCCTCCGAAGAGGACTTCCCCTACGCCCTCCGCATTGTTTCGGAGGTTCTCAGTTCCAACGGAAGCACCTCCATGGCCAGCGTTTGCGGCAGCTCCCTGGCGCTCATGGACGCGGGCGTGCCCATCAAGAGCCCTGTTGCCGGCGTGGCCATGGGCCTCATAATGGGAGACGACGGCAACTACGCCGTCCTTTCGGACATCCAGGGCGTCGAGGACTTCCTGGGAGACATGGACTTCAAGGTGGCGGGCACCGCCAAGGGCATAAACGCCCTGCAGATGGACATCAAGATTCAGGGCCTCACCCAGGAAATCTTGCAGATAGCCTTGGAGCAGCCCAGAGTCGGACGTCTGCACATCCTCGACAAGATGGCCGAGGCCATCCAGACGCCCCGGGCCGCCCTCAGCCAGTACGCCCCCAAGATGGAGCGCATCACCATTCCCGTCGACAAAATTGGCGCTGTCATCGGCCCAGGCGGTCGCAATATCCGCGCCATCATCGAGGAATCAGGCGCCACCGTGGACATCGACGACGCTGGCGTGGTGATAATAGGCGCCAACGACGATAACGCCATACGTAAGGCCCGCACCCGCATTGAAAACATGACCAGAGAGTTGGAAGTGGGGGACATCTTCACTGGCAAGGTCGTAAGGATGACCAACTTCGGCTCCTTCGTCGAGCTGGTTCCCGGCAAGGACGGGCTGCTGCGTACGGAGGAGCTGGCTTCCATGGACAACGGCGTGACTATGGACCAGGAGATAGCAGTGATGATCCTGGAGATAGACTCTCTGGGTCGCATCAACCTGTCCCGCCGCGCCCTCTTTGGCGAGGAGGGACCACCGTCCCGGTCATCCGGTCCCCGTCCGGGCGGCGCCCGCGGAGGCCGACCCATGGGAGGTCGCCCGCCCCGTCGAGGCGGCCCCCCCGGACGTAACAACGCGCCCCGCGGAGACCGTCCCGACTCTGGCCCGCGTAGTGGCTTCGGCAATCGTCGCCCACCCGGGCGGTAGTTATCAGCCCCGTAGCCCGCATTCTCGCCGTGGCTAAAACTGCGCTTCCTGGCCTCCTTATCAGTGGCCAAAATCGGCCTTGCACTTTACACTAGAGGCCAGCCTACGCCCGGAGTATTCAATGGCAGACATTAGAGTTCTCATCCACGGCGTCGCCGGACGGATGGGTCAGGAAACCCTCAAGGCAGTCTGCGAAGCCGCGGATACGTTGCCCGTTGGCGGCGTTGATGTCGTCGCACCTGGCAACCGGCTGCACCTGCCCAACGGCGCCGGTTCCATTCCTCTTTCGTCTGACCTCTCGACCCTTATTCTCCAAACCAAGCCCCGCGTCGTGGTGGACTTCTCCAACGCCGACGCCACCATACAAGCTGCCTACACGACTATCGAAGCCGGCGTTTGCTTCGTCACAGGAACTTCCGGCCTCAAGGATGAAGCAGTTCGCCTTATGGACCAGCGGGCTTGTGCGAAGGGCGTGGGCGTGGTGGTGGCCCCTAACTTTGCCCTGGGTGCGGTGGTGCTCCAGAGCCTAGTGCAGAAGGCCGCACCATATTTCGACTACGTAGACATCATCGAATCGCACCACGAAGGGAAGATAGACGCCCCATCCGGCACTTCCATTGCCCTGGCCCGAGCCGCCGCCGATGGCAGAGAATTCGTCCGTAAGGAACCCCAGAGGGAGAACCTGGAGGGGTCTATGGGCGCACAAGTCGGCGGCGTGGGCATCCACAGTTTGCGTCAGCCCGGTCGAAGCGCCCATCATGAAGTGGTCTTCGGCGCCCA
>CAYNJI010000223.1:0-1951 GCA_964397605.1 uncultured Dehalococcoidia bacterium
CACCGTACCCGTGCATTACCGACTCGTTGATCCCTCGCAGATTCCTCTAGTGAAAGAGATAGTCGAACGGGAGTTGCAAGGGCATCCCAACTTAAGAAAGAACCAAGGCAAGATGGTCTTCGAGATCCGTCCCGACATCCCCTGGGATAAGGGCAAGGCCGTCCTGTGGATTCGGGAGCAGCTGGGATTGCACTCCGACAGTTCCGTATCCTTCTATCTGGGTGACGACACAACCGACGAGGACGCCTTCTCCGTTCTGGGCGATCGGGACGTGGGCATTCTGGTGGCGAGCCGTCCGAGGAAGACCGCTGCTCGTTATTCTCTGAAGGATCCTTCAGAGGTGGGGCGGTTTCTTGAATGCTTAATCGGCATCCTTGACCATCCTGCCGGCTAAGGGCCTAATTTGACAGTTTCCCTCGGTGACCCTATTCTCACGCTATCCGACGCAGAGGAGGCGCACCATGCCGCCCAATGGAATGAACTCCTACAGACCGCCCGCCATGGGCCTCAGCCACGTTATATCCTCGGGGAACTACTACGCTACCCTGGCCGGCTATCAGATTCTGGAAGAGGGAGGCAACGCCGTCGACGCGGGGGTTGCCGCCGGAATCGCCATAAACGTCACCCAGCCCAACTTCACCAGCTTTGCGGGCGTAGCCCCCATCCTTGTATATATGGCGGAAACCAACGAGGTAGTTTCCATCAGCGGTTTGGGGCGTTGGCCCAAGGCGGCCACGGCGGACTATTTCATCGAGACCTACGGCGAGATTCCCTTGGGTATGGCCCGATGCGTCGTTCCCGCCGCCTGTGACGCCTGGCTTACCGCGCTGGAGCAATTCGGGACCATGACCTTCGAGCAGGTAGTAGGCCCGTCCGTTCGACTGGCGGAAGAGGGCTTTCCCGTCGCGCCTCGCCTCAGCGCCGCCGCCCACCGTCCGGGCGTACTGGAGCGGTGGCCTTACGACGCTCAGATTTTCGCTCCCAACGGGACGCCCATCAAGACAACCCAGCCCTTCGTACAGAAGGACCTGGCCAACGTCTTCAAGCAGATGATAGAAGTCGAAAGGGCCAGCGTTAGCGGTGGACGAGAGGGAGGACTTCGCGCCGCCCGCGACTTCTTCTACAAGGGGGAAATTGCGGAAAAGATGGTCGCCTTCTCAGAGCAGGAGGGCGGACTGATGACCATGGAGGACTTCGCGGACTTCTCCGTGGCCGTAGAGAAGCCTGAGATGGGCAGCTACGGCGACTATACTCTCTACACCTGCGGGCCGTGGTGCCAGGGGCCGAGCCTCATCGGCGTACTTAACATTATGGAGGGGTTCGATCTCCAGGCCATGGGCCACAACTCTCCCGACTACCTTCACACGCTGTTGGAATCAATCAAGCTGGCATTCTCCGACAGGCACTATTTCTACGGCGACCCGGACTTTGTGGACGTTCCCATGGAAGGTTTGCTTTCCAAGGGTTACGCCAACGCACGGCGCGCGGCCATCGACATGGCGCGGGCGTATCCCGAGATGCCGCCCATGGGAGACCCCTGGCCTTACCAGGGCGCGGCAGCCCGCGGTCCGGCCATGGCGGCCCCGGCGGCGAACCCAGGCCCCACAGGGCCGGATACCAGCTACGCCTGCGTGGTCGACAAGTGGGGCAACGCCTTCTCCGCCACCCCCAGTGACAGTTTCGGCGCAACGCCAATGGTGCCCGGGCTGGGAATGATAGTCTCCTCCCGCGGCACGCAGACCTGGCTGGAAGAGGGCCATCCCTCCCGGCTAGAGCCGGGCAAGCGGCCCCGCCTGACGCCCAACCCATCCATGGCTTTCAAGAACGGACGCCTGTTCATGCCCTTCGGCACCCCCGGCGGTGACATGCAGGTCCAGGGGATGGCGCAGATGTTCCTCAACATGGTGGAGTTCGGTTTGGACCCGCAGCAGGCGGTGGAGGAACCCAGGGC
>CAYNJI010000224.1:0-704 GCA_964397605.1 uncultured Dehalococcoidia bacterium
GTCTCGGCCTGGTCGTAAGTCTGACCTACCCGTTCCGTTAGGTAGCGTTGGAAGAACTCGTTGTGGCGGGCTTCGTCCATCACTTGAGTAGACATAAAAAACTTGGTGTCGGCATCCGGAAGCACGTTGGCCAACTGGCCGCACACCAGCACTGCGCCATGCTCCCCGTGCATAAGCTGGCTCAAACGCCAGGCAGAAAACAGCCGGTTCATCTCCGCCTGCTCTTTGGCGTTCATCTTGTTCCAAAACTCGGTGCCATAGATGTCGATGAGCTCGTCGGCGACGAAGCCCTGCTCCAAGTCGGCTTCCTGGCTCCAGTCGATTTCCACCGAGGCGTTCCACTGGTCCCGCTTAGCGTTCTCATAGAGACGGTGAAGATCGGGTGCCTGCACGTCGTGATGCCTCAAGAAAATGCTGTCATGCTCGGAATGAACTATGCGGGAGCCGGCTGGCGCACTTGCCATGGCTATTCCTCCGGAACTTCCTCAAGTAGTAGATATATGATAAAGGCTTACCAGACACCTGTAAACGTCGGGCGCCTGCAGCCTATCTGCTCTTAGCCTCGTCGCTTTCCACCCGAGTATTCTTACCGGTCGTCGGAAGAAGCGAAGTCCAGTTAAACGACCCCTTGCTCTTGGAGCTGGGCCAATTCTGCCGGATCCAGCCCCAGCAACTTGGTGAACACCGTCTCGTTGTCGTAGCCC
>CAYNJI010000224.1:714-1941 GCA_964397605.1 uncultured Dehalococcoidia bacterium
AACTTCGGAGTTATGCCCACACCTTTGACTTTCCTTCCCAGATTGATGTCCTCCCACTCGATGTGCATGTTGCGCATCCGGTAGTGGGGGTCCTCGGCGATTTCCCTCGGGGTCATAATTGGGCAACTGGCCACTTCGGCCGCGTTCATGATCTCCACCACTTCGGCGACGGTCCGCTCCTCCACCCAACCCCGCAGGATGGCATCAAACTCAATGCCCTCCACCGTTTCCGGCTCGCCAGCGGCTGTCTTCCATTTCTGATCGTCAGCGTCCAGCCCCAGCACCCGGCAAACCCGACTGAACACATTGCCCACCGCCGCGACGATGACCCAACCGTCCTTGGCCTGGTAAACATCATAAGGCTGAAACAAACCTGCTTTATTGCCGGAGCGTCCCCTCTCCAACCCCAACTCGTAATAAGCTACCATGGTGCCAGCCAGAATTTGGTGGACCGCCTCGTACTGGGCCAGGTCTATCACTTGTCCCTTGCCGGTGCGTTGAGCGTATATATAGGCCGCCAGGGAGGACCACAAGCAAAAGAGCGACGTGATTCGGTCGCCGATCCAGGGAACCGCTCTAACCGGAGGATCGGGATCCGGAAAGCCCGTCAAATGCATCATTCCACCGAATGCCTGGCCGATGAAGTCGTAGGATGCCCGGCCCAGGTAGTCAGGGTGTCCGCTCTGCCCGTAACCGGATACGTGGGCGATGACGATGCGCGGGTTGACCTCAAGCACCGTGTCGTCGTCCAAGCCCCACTTTTGATACGTGCCCGGGATTGAGGATTCCATCCACATATCCGCTTGAGAGATAAGGCTCAGGAACAGCTCCTTGCCCTTTGCAGAGCTTAGGTCCAGAGTAATGTGATGAGTGTTGCGGCGGTCCTGCACCCAACCAGCAGCAACCCTGCCCTGGTCACCATCGGTAATGGGGAACTCGAGATACCGCCACACGTCACCCGTTCCCGGCCGCTCAATCTGGATTACCTCGGCCCCCATTTCGGCGGCCATGGCTGCGGCAAAGGGCTGGGCAATAATCGTGCCGCTGGAGATGATACGGATTCCTTGCAGCGGGCCAAACTGACGGGACTGTAGCGGGGCTCTATCCGGCGCCATGAACTTCCTCCCTTACGATTGTTCTTAGAGTGTCTATTCAGATTCACCGCAGACCAAGCGCGGATATACTCATACGCAGATTTATTCCCTCGGGCTCTGTATGGTCTCTGAG
>CAYNJI010000225.1:0-1932 GCA_964397605.1 uncultured Dehalococcoidia bacterium
TGCTGGCAATGACCATTTTGGTGGTTGCCATGGCGTGCCGGAGCGAGGATGCTACACCAACCAGCGAACCAGATGCAACAGAGACTATGCCTACAGCTACATCGTCCTCAGTGGATGGGGCCCCTACGGATACGCCGGTGGGGGACGTAGTGACGGAATTGGGGTGGATGGAGCGGTACCTGAAGAGCCCGGGGTACAATCCGGATTGGGGGGAGCCCAAGACAGGCGGCACCTTTGTCTTCGGCGCCAACCGGGACGGCAAACCTACGCCCGTTACGACTATGGGTGGCTGCTACACTCACGGCTGTTGGGATATGCCCTTCAACGCCCTGTTCCGCATTGACGTCTGGCAAGGGAGGCTCGACGCCATTGAAGGGGACCTGGTAGAGAGTTGGGAGATGTCCGAAGACTTGATGACCCTGACTATGCAGCTCCGGGAGGGGGTGATGTTCTTCGACAAGAGCAGCATGCCGACGGAGTCTACAGTGCCGGATGAGTTCAACGGCGGCAAAATCCTGGGCGACGAGTTCGTCTGCGAAGACGCCAAGGCCACCGTGGAGCGTAACGTGTGGCCGAAGGAGTGGGAGACGAGAATTACCAGGAGCCCGGCGGCTTTCAATCACCTGGAAAGCGCCGCCTGCACCGATGGCCCTCGGGGATACACCCTTGTGATGAGCTTTAACGCGCCCCTGGCCAAGACCATGTCAGCCATGAGCTCCGGCGGATACTTCCCAATGTTAGACAAGGACTACATCGAGTGGATTGATGCCTTTGGCGAAGCGGAGGATCGCGCCTTCCTAGACACGGAGATTCCTGACAACTTCCTTGCGCTGCACGGCACAGGACCTTTTGTGCCCGTGGATATCGAATTGAGCATCAGTAGCACGTATCGTGCCAATCCCACCTACTGGCGGGATGGGTTGCCGCTCCTGGGCGAATTCAGAAACGTGGTGATCAAGGACAATGGAACCCGGTTCACGGCCTTGGTGTCAGGCAAGATCCACTTCTTCGGCGAGGGGAGCTACTCCTTTACCTCTGGGCAGGTAGAGCAGGCTATGCGGGACTTCCCCGATCTGATAGAGATCAACGCCCAAACGAACATGTGGGCCCGGGGACTGGAGTTCAACCCGACGAGGCCCCCATTCGATGACGTACGGGTGAGGAAGGCCGTGCACTTGGCCCTGGATCGGGCCGAGTGGGCGGATTTCAGGAGGGTTAGGGTAGGCGACACCGTGCTGGAGGGGACGAACTTGGCGCACTTGATGCCGCCGGGCACCATTTGGGCCACCCCGAAGGAAGAGCTGAGTACGTGGCCCGGCCTGCGCCAGCCCAAGGACCAAGATATTGCCGAGGCCAACCGCCTGCTGGACGAGGTGTTCGGGGAGGGGAACCGGCCCGTGGGGTTGGGCTGCGTGGCAGCTGCCAGTATCCAGAGCAACGTAGACGCTTGCCTGTTCGTGCTTGACCAGCTCAAGAAGCACCTAAACTGGATCGTGACCACGGACTTTGCTGAGTCCGCGGTGGTCAGCGAGAGGAGGAATGGCGGCGGTTTTGACCTCTACGTCAACTCCTCTCCGTCTACCGTAATCGGGGACCCGGACGACCAGTACCTTCGCCTAGCGGGTTTCGGCCTCGCCAAAGACAAGGTGGAGCACGACGGGCTTTGGGCGGAGATGCCCGGGGTGATGACGGAGGTGGAGTCCATGGCCCTGGCCCAGTCCGCGGAGTTAGACCCGCAGAAGCGCCTGAAGGTGGTAAGGGATCTCGAGAGGAAGTTCGCGGACGAGGTCCATTGGCGGGCTACGCTGGGGTGGACCAACATTTTCCCCTCTTGGAGAACGGAATTGAGGGGGTTCAAGGGCTACAACTTCTACTCCTCCACCAAGTGGGCCATCTGGGAGAGGGTGTGGCTAGCCCAATAGAGCACTGGGC
>CAYNJI010000226.1:0-1932 GCA_964397605.1 uncultured Dehalococcoidia bacterium
CCCAATGCGCCCTACAACCCGGAGGGGAAGCTGGCCATGGTTGCCGACAACGTGGGGTTGCCCTGGAACGCGGCCGTAAAAGCGGGGAGGTCGAAGCATTATTCGATGGGAGTCACCACGGTTCTTGTGGACAATCACCCTGACTGTGACACCTGGTTGCACCGCCCGCTAGGGGATTCACTGGTGCACCCCCCTATAGGGGATTACCTCTATGCCAATGGACTCTCAGGCTTGCATCACGGGAAAGGCAATCGGCGTCGAACGACGAAGGGAGATGTCCAAGAAACGGCGAGGAGGGAATCAGAGGATGCAGGGGTTAGCATGAGAACTTACCGACCAACGGAATTCTCGGTTCTACTAAGAAAGATCAGGGAAGACGCCAGAAAGAGCCGGTACAGCCTGGCGCAGTTCAGCGGGGTTGACGAGGCCTACATATTGAGGTTGGAGTCTGGAGAGAGACAGAATCCGTCCAGAGACGTAGTGGTGAAGTTGGGACTGGCTCTGGTTGCCAACTCCCAGTCGGTGACCCTCCACGACGTCAATGGCCTTCTTCTGGCCGCAAACTTCGCCCCGCTGCTGAGCCGGGGGGAAACGATTTCGTGGAATTGACTATGGTGGACCGGCGCTCATCGTCTCTTGAAAGGGTTCCCGGCACTGACTCCCCGTCCTTGGGACCGTCCGGCATTGGGGTATATCCTCCCCTCCCAGTTGTCTCCGTTGAAGCTGTGCCGAAAGCGCTTGGTCATTGGCATTTCGAGGCGGTCCAGGGGGGAGAATTCTTGGCTGACTTGGGCGGCCGTTCGGTTGGCGATGTGAACGTATTTCTGGACCATGGCCAGAGTGGTATGGCCGAGGCTCTGCTGCAACAGGAATACGTTGCCGCCGTTCAACAGGAATCGGGTGGCGTAGGTGTGGCGCATCAGGTGGGGATGCAGCCTTGGGATCCCGGCGGCCTTGGAGAGTCTCTCGGTCAGGGACCTGAGGGCATCGGCGGTCATGCATCTACCATCTATGCACAGGAAGAAGGCATCGGTCACCTGTTCCTCGTTCTCAAAGCGGTAGTGGTTGGCGTAGTTGGCAAGGGCCCTCTGGCAGTTGGCGCCAAAGGAGACGATGCGCTCCTTGTCCCCCTTCCCCAGGACCTTGACGTACCTCTTGTCTAGGTGAACATCTTTGCATTTCAAAGTCACGACCTCGGTGAGCCGTAGGCCGGTGTCCAGCATCAGGGAATATATGGCGGTGTTCCTCGCCCCCATAACAGTGCTGGGATTAGTGCTGGCAAAGATGCGCCCGATCTCCTCGTCGGTCAGGGTCTCGATCTCCTTCTGACGCACCTTGGGAACCTTCAGCTTCTCCAGCCGGTGGCACTCGGTGTAACCCTGTCTGTGCAACCAGTTGAAGAAAGCCCGCAGCGCCCTGACGCGGTTGTTGACCGTGTGGCTGGACGCCGCCCCCCACAGGCCCGGCCTTCGCTGTAGATGGAGGATGAAGAACCTGACCTCATCCTCGCCTAGGTCATCGAGGCAGGTGGACATCCCTTCCGCCCTCAGCCAGGCGATGAACAGGTCGAGGACCTCGTTATACCACTGCACCGTCCTGTCCGACTTGCCATCGGATCTGTTGTGGATATCGTACTTCTTGGCCAACCCGGCGAGTTCCAGATTTCCCACGTCCACTTTTCGGCTCCGCCCTGTCGATCTATCAGCCATTTTATGTACTTGCCTCGATTCTGAGAATTGTCTGTCGGGCAAGCAGGGGGGGTCGTAACCGGACTCAGGAGTTACGGCAGGCAGCGAGTCGGATTGCCTCGTGGCAATGAAAAAGCCGCCCGATCCGGCGACTCTTTGCCCTTGGGGCCATGGCTGGTCCCAAGCTATTTCGTAGCTGAGGTGGCGTCCCAGGCAGGATTCGAACCCGCGACCCGCTGCTTAG
>CAYNJI010000227.1:0-1911 GCA_964397605.1 uncultured Dehalococcoidia bacterium
AGGGCGTGGGTGAGGTAGTCCCGCACCGAGGCGCTATCAGTTATCTGTCCTGCCGAGATTTGGGCCATCAGGCTAGACCTTTTGCATTTGCCGGAGAAGTTTGGCGGCTTCGTCCCGCTGGGCCTGTGCGGCGATGCGTTCCTGCTCGGCCCGCTCACCGTTCAGGGCCAACAGGCGGGCCAGCACCATATCCCGCACTTCGTCGGGCCAGCGGTAGCGCCAGGGCTTTTTCCTTCTGCGGTATTCTTCCTCGTCGATTTCGAAATCCAGCAGGAATTGACAATCGGTGGCGATGTCCGTCCAGCCGTAGGCGTCGAGCACCGCCCGGTCCATTTTCTCATGGAGTTCCCGCAGAAGCAGTATGTCAGGGTCGCGTTCGTCGGGGTAGTGGAACCGGTTGTAGGTTTTGGTCAGGCCCTCTTTGTTGTGTATCATCAGCTCGGCGCGGAAGGTGTAGTACTCCTTGCCTGCCGCTTCCAGGGCCGGTGAGGTGTCCCATTTCTCTGGGAATGGGAAGGTCTCGAAGCAATCAACTGCAGCATACATGAACCTATCTTCCAGTGTAGAACCGAAGAACCGTGACCATACCTCATGCACCGTGGATTGCAACATAGCGAAATTAGAGTCGCGAGAATCGGCGACGATCAGCAATCGTTCAGAATACACCATGCCAGATGGTAGGAAAGTGAATGCGAAGTATTGGGTGACCCGAGAAATAACCAATACGCGATTCAAGCCTTCGATTGCTTCAACTAACCCGGGCCGTTTCTCAGCGTATTGCCACCAACGTTCTCTCAATGCTTTGCGGTTTTGTCCATCCCGGTCTGGTTTCACTTTGGATTCTACTATTGACATGAGGTCAGGCCAATGGACCCTGCAGAGTTGTTCATCGCGATCGAAGAAATTTATTACCCATCGGTGATGAGCATGGCGCGGGCTGTCGTTCACTTCATCCCCACCGATGTAAGGGAAAATCACCTCCTGATTGTGCGGGTCTTTCTCGATTAGTTCCTCCATCACCGAGATGGGCGTCGCCACGCCCTTGGTGTCGGTGTCATCGAAGGTGAAACCCATGCCCAGCACGATGCTGCCCTGGAAGCTTTTACCGCTGTTGGCAGAGAGGCGTGCGGGATCGTCGTGGGCGCCGTCGTGGAAGAGGAAGGCCGTGATGGTATCCACTGGTTTGTCATCCAGCATCCGGGGGCCCGTCAATTCGGCCTTGGTGAAGTGGACTACGCTGACCACCACGGCCGCTTCGCCGGGCCACTGGATGCGACGTTGGACACGGTAGATTGAGCCGCCGTTCTTGCAGATCCAGCGCAGACCGGTGGATCGGGTGTCGCCCTGGCCGATTGTGTTGGTGGCAATCAGTCCCACCGTGCCGCCGTCCCGGATCAGATCAAAACCCCGTCGGAAAAAGTGCGCCACCAGATCAGCGTTGCCGTGGCTCTGCGGGTGGATCTCTTTCAGCCAGTCCGGGTAACCGTCGACGTTGGACGCGGCGACGGAGTTCTTACCGGCAAAGGGAGGGTTACCGACGATGGCGTCAAACCCTGGGTTGTCCTGCTCAAACACCTCTGGGAACTCGATGCTCCAGTGGAAGGGGGCCAAGCCCAACGATTCCCCTTCCTCGAGCAACGTCTCCACCGCGTCGCCGTTGCCCACGATGGACAGGACGTATTCACGCCGTTTGAGTTCCCGGGCTTTGTTCCCGGCCTGTTTGAAGAACGCCGTCAGCACCAGATCGCCGGTGCGCCGCACGTTACGCAACTCCCGCTGGGAGCTGTCCAAGAGGGTCAGCAATTCCTGCTCAGTGGCATCGTCACCGTGTTCCCGGATCTCCTCACGAAGCTCCATCACTCTCTTCATGCGTTGGTTGATCTGAATGGCCTCCACGCCGGGCTGGAATAT
>CAYNJI010000228.1:0-1890 GCA_964397605.1 uncultured Dehalococcoidia bacterium
GCCTTTAGACTCGTCATGTCGGCCCTTAAATCAGCTATGTCGACCTTAAGAATCCCAAAGTCGGACTTGGTAGCCAGGTGTTCATAGGCTCCTTCGAGCCTGCTAACCCTTTCCTCCACGGTCGCCATTGAGTCTCTCCTTCTGCCCTATAAGAACGTTAGTATACATCACTCTGGGGTACATGAGCAAACAAGATAGAGGGAGAGGGGTTAGCGGGCGAATTCGGAGAGTTGGGTCAGGTAGTCGTTCATGGTTTGGGCACCTCGGCGGTTGTTGGGGGTTGCCATGCGAGGTTGAGGTTACTCGCGGAGACGCGGGATGACAAGGGGGGATATGACGCTCAATATGTGCCGGAACGCCGCTTCTCGTTTTTGTTGGAGACGTGGGTTCGAATCCCACTCCCTCCGCCATTCGTGGCCCAGCCCCACCCGTCGGTTATCTAGTCTTGAGTTGCTTACCGATCGAATTAGGCATCACGACCTATTCGTTGAATCTATCTTGTAAACCGCTCTCGCACCTTCTCTTTGTGCGCTTCCAGGTCTACGGTCAGAAACTCCAGCGTGCCCGTATAAGTCAGCACCATCCAGAGGTCCGGGCCGTGTGAGAATAGTGATTCGTTCTCGGTACTTATCACGTCGCAGGTACCTATGAGCATGGATGCCCTTTCCTTGCGGACCACCCGCACCGATAGGGGAGAGCAGAGGTCGGATACGGGAAGAATGTCGATCTTCACGTGGAAGCCGTCCCACCGCTTCTTGAGTTCCTGGGCGTCCTTTTCTGCGGCGTCCGGGTCTGGGTAGTAGAGGGCAATTATGGTTTCGTGGGATTCTCCCAGTACGCGGTAGCCGAATAGCGCCAGGTTGTAGTCGGACAAGGTTCCCCACCTTTGAGGCCCTGCAAGGTACACGTCCAGGGCGTCAGGGTCGATTCCATAATCCCCCCTAGAGTGGCCAATTGCATTTTCGGCTATCCAGGTCTGCGCGAGGAAGCCGCCGCCAATAAGGCCTTCGCCAACCTCACGGGCCAGGGACAGATGAGCGTCGCTTTCAAGGAGGTTCGGCGCATCGCCCTCGCGTACGTCTATGAGATCTTCGATGATGAAGGTCGCGGGGGCGGCAAGCATTCTATTATCTTCGACTACCACCCGATTCAGCGCGGCATGTATTAGCGGGGGATCACGATCACTCAGTGGGAACAGATAGTCCTCTGAGCGGGTGTAATAAGTTGCTCCCTTGTAGTCCGCCTTTTGATAGGCCAGCGCCTCTTCCTGCTGGCCCAACGCCTCCAATCTTTCGCTAACGGCCGCCGCTTCCAGGCCGCCCTCTGTGATGATAAACCTTGGCGTGGGACGGCTTCCTATGGGGGCCCACACGCCAAGGTCGAAGGCCCACGGGTCAAAGCCGTACTTCTTCGGCATAAGACTAGCCCAGCCGCTTAAATCATGCTGCGCATTCCCAACGCCCTCGTAAAACCGTTCCCTTTCCTGCTCGTCCAACTCTTCGTAATCCTCGTACCCGCGCGCGTCTACAAGGCCGGTGGATTTCCGCGACGCGGCATGGTCGGCAAATTCAATGAGCACGTCGGCGTATTCCAGGGGAACCCAGGAGAGGGCGAGTTCAAGGCGCGATTGGGGCGTTGGAGGAGTTGTAGGCGCGGGGATTGGCGTTGGAGTGGGGGTGGGTGTCGCGGTGGAGGCGGGAATGGTGGGTGTGGCTGTTGGAGTAGGGATAGGCGTTGCGGTGGAGGCGGGAATGGTGGTGGCGGCTGTTGGAGTAAGGATGGGTGTCGCGGTGGGGGTGGGCTGCGAGCAGCCAATAGCGACAGGCAGAACCAAGGCAATGGCCATTCCAATTAGCAATAACGCTCTAGGCAACAAGTTCAATGCTACTG
>CAYNJI010000229.1:0-1874 GCA_964397605.1 uncultured Dehalococcoidia bacterium
CGCCCCGTACCATCCTGCCCAGGGGGCCCTGCCCAGGGGGCACGATGGCATCCCAGCAGGCTTGCGCTAAAGTCGTTTCTCGTTTCCAGAAGGTGGGCCGCCGGGACGTGGCGGCCCACTTGTGGAAACTAGAAACGCGTTAGCCGACTACGAAGACCTCGGCGTGCATCCCCTCGAGGAGGTGAGCCTCGGGGTGTCCGTCCGCTCCGATCTCGTCTGCACTCACGATGTTGCAGAGGAACACGTAACGCCCAGGTGAAAGGTCAAACACACCGCTGGAGGACGCACCAACCTCAAACTCTTCAATCTCTCCGATGAACTCGACGCCGGGGACTCCCTCCTCGGGAAGGAACCCGCGCTCTTCAGCGTTCGCAATCGCGATCTCCATCATATCGGCAACAGGCAAGGTCGTCCGGAAAATCACTACCTCGTGCGCGTCAGCCGGCCCGCCATTGGCCGCCGTGATTTCCACGACGCCAGCATTAAAGACGGGTGGGGTTACCGTCACGCTCCACTCACCCACAGCCACTGCAACGGTAGTTGTCTTCGCCGCAGCATCGCCCGCCGCATACCCGCGGTCGTACTCAGCCTGAAGGTCCTCGTCGCTGGCACCGCAGGCCATAGCCGACAAGACTAGCAAGACCGCCATAACTAATACGATAAGCTTACGCATGTCTGCCTCCCTCCCGTTTGGCTGCATGGCGTCCCCGGAGCGTCCCTTCAGACCGGAGCGCCGCGCCTGTCCCCGTGCCCTGTCTGAGTACAGGGATTGAATGATACTCCCTCGGTGTTCGGGAGGTAAGGGGTCCTCACTTGGCCCGCGCGGCCCCACTCGAAAGTCTCACGGTTTCCCACATTGCTGCCCTGCACCGAAATGGGCGCCGGAGGCGACGCGAAGGCCCCTAATATCAGGTGCTCAAATGTTCTTGATTCCTAATGCCGCCGGTAAGTGCCAAGTGCCCTAATTGGATAAGGAATGTGCCCTGTGAAGGGCATAGCTAAGAGCGCATTGGCCGGAGTGCGAATGCTTCCGTGTCGCAAGCACAAACCCCTCCAGGTTCGCCTGACGTGGAAGAAGGAAATCAGGGGCGCAAGTGGTCCGCCCATAGGACGCCAAGACTGGTATGTCTTGACTTGCGACAGGTACTATCGCTATGTCAGTAGGGGCATATGCTTCTTGCGGGCATAGCCCGAACTGGTTAGGTTGTTGAAGAGTGCGCTGAGCGCCGCGGCCCGAGACCGTCCAAGCGCTTCAGAAATTGCGAGTGGTTAGGTCGACGAGATGTATAGTGGAGCAATTTTCAGCCGGGGCCGTCTCATTTTCGCGGGGGCAACCAGTGCTCTCCGGGCAGGCGATGGGTCAATCAGCCAGGTCGACCCGGTCGGGCTCCGGTTCGTGGCGACAATCTCGGTCATAGGCCACTGGATCGCCTGCGCTGTCTTTCTGTTTGAAGTGTCGCATCACATCGGCGACGAAACCGCCAAGTATTCGTTGTATGCGCTGTTGTTGCTGGCGCTGGCCGGGTTCAACGGAATCCTGCACTACCGGCTCCGGACCAACAGAACAATTTCCTGGCTCTGGCTGCAGGCCCTCTACACGTGGGACGTGGTCCTGGTTTCAGTATGGCTGGCGACGAGCGGCGGCTTCGACCACCCCTTCATCCACCTCTTCTATTTCCCTTTGCTGGCGACCCTCTCGGTGTTTCTCGCCTCCTTCTGGGTCACCATGGCCTGGGTGACGGCGTTGTCCGGCGTCTATATCGGCATCAGCCTGACCGCGGGGGATGGCATAGACCGCGCGGCTAATGACCACGAAACCGTCCTGTCCCGGCTTGTCGTCATGTGCGTGGTCGCCGCCGTGGTCCAGTTGGCCG
>CAYNJI010000230.1:0-1862 GCA_964397605.1 uncultured Dehalococcoidia bacterium
TAAGCTGCACAAGGGCGAGGCCGCCCGCAAAAACATTCGGTGGCCCCGGTTCAGTCGAACCGACTACTTCATAGACCCTCAATGGGCGGTGCCGAAAAACTTCATCGCCACCATGGGCATGCCAGTGACGGACGACGGCGTGAACGACGGGGAGAACCTGACTTTGGCCTGCCGCAACGCCGTCCTAAACATGATTGACCTGCTTCAGGAGCGAGGCTTCTCTCGCGAGCAGGCCTACGTGATTTGCAGCGTGGCCGTGGACCTGAAGATAAGCAACGTTGTAGACGTTCCCAACTACGTGGTTTCGGCCTGCCTACCCCTGGGAATTCTGGAGGGCTAGGGCCGACGCCCTGTCCACACTTCATTCTGAGAAGTGAGAGCCTTCCTGAAGCTCCGCAGTGGGCAGGTACTGTTTGGAATGAGGCCTGGCGGGATCAAGGCTATAGCGATGAAGCATACGGCCAATTTTCCGCCGGGATGGGATGAGAAGCGCGTCCGGCGTGTGCTCCGACACTACGAATCGCTAACCGGGGATGAAGAAGTCGCCGAGGACGCGGACGCTTTCGAAGACTCTACTCAGACAGTGATGGCTGTTCCCACGGAACTAGCGTCTACAGTACGAGCGTTGATTGCGGACCGAGCCAGGTAGCCACACAGAATACGGGTAACGGAACCTTCGAGCGAGTGAGACTATTCTAAGAATTGTTTGTTTTGGTTCTCAATTTTACTTTGCAGACAGTCTCAAATAGGCGCACTCTGGGGGATTATTCAAGAGTCCTCGGAACGGATGGTGGGCGCTTCACGAACCACCTCTAGCGGGAAGGGGGAGATTCTCTCCACGCCCAGCCTCGACGCTCTCCCGGTAGACTGTCTCCCAATCGAAGGGCGCCCCCCGTCTGAATGGATCCAAAGCCGTATTTGTCCCTCACTTTGTCGATGGCGGAAGACAGTTCGACGTACTTCTGGTCCTGATGTTCAAAAAGGGCTATCTGCGAAGCCTCTGGCGATAGTTCGGAAACCGTTATGCCCACCAGACGGACCTTGGACTTACGCTGCTTGAGCGTTCGCATGAGAAGCGCCGCGCCGGCGTCGTAGATACCCTGATCGTGAGAGATCGGGTGCTTCAAGGTGGTCTGGTGCGAAACGGTCTGGAAGTCGGAGAAGCGCACCCTCACAGACACTCGGCGGGCTTTCTTGGCCTCGCGCCGCAAATCAGCCCCCACCCGCTCTGCCAGATTCCGCAAGAGAGGCAGCAGAAAGGCCGGGTCGTCTGAATCCTCGTTGAAGGTGGTCTCCCGTCCAATGGACTTGGGGGCCTCGGGGCCATGAACGGGAGTGTCGTCTTCGCCCCGTGCCCACAGCCGCAGCAGGTCCCCGCGGACGCCAAAGACGCTCCGCAGGGAGGTGGCAGGCGTATCCGCCAGTTCGCCCAACAGCTTCACTCCCAACGCCTCTTCAAGAAGCTTGGCAGTCTTCGCTCCCACTCCCGGGAGGTCCGCAACGGGCATCGGCGCAAGAAAGCAAGCGTCCGAGCCGGCGGGCACCTCCACCAGACCATCGGGCTTTTCCAGTTCGGAGGCCACCTTGGCTGCCACCTTTGAGGAGGCTATCCCCACGGAGGCGGTAATCTTCAACTCCGAGCGGACCCGCCCCTTCATCTCCTTCGCCACTTTATTCAGGGAACCGTAGAGGGAGTCGAAGCCCGTCATGTCCACGAAAGCCTCGTCCAAGCTCAAAGGCTGCACGAAGGGTGAATAGGACTCCAATATCCGGTGGAACTCCGCCGACACTGCGGTATATCTATCGTAACTCCCGGGAAGATAGACGGCCTGCGGGCAGAGGCGGTGGGCCCGGGATAGAGG
>CAYNJI010000231.1:0-1855 GCA_964397605.1 uncultured Dehalococcoidia bacterium
CCCCTCATCCTCCCGTTACTTCCCCTCTCGTAGGGGCACGTTTGCAACCTGCCCTTTCCCGCTCTCACCCTCATTCCCACCCGTTGTTCCCGCGCAGAGCCTGCCCCCGTGAAGACGAAGGCGGGAATCCAGTCCGAACCTCCCCCACACTCCCCCTCCCTTCCCTAACCCCCCGGCTCCACCGAAAGCAGCACCTCCACCCGCACCTCATCCTCTATGCTTGTAACCGGTCCCGCCTTCGGTGGCGTAATGTCCAGCTGCTGCCACGTAAACGTCGTCCTGCCCAGAATCACCACCCGGTCCCCGTCGTCCCGCGCTTCGATGTCAAACACCAGCGGCACACTGATTCCCCGAATCTCCAAGCTCCCCTCCACCTGCGTCTCCACCTCCGAGCCTTCCGAAAATCCCTCCGGTATGTCCGACACCGCGGGCACCGTAAACGTCGCCGTGGGATGGTCTCCAAACATTCGCGTCTGCACGTACCTGTCCCGGTTCGCCTGGTCGCTCGACAGCGAATGCAGGTCTATCTCAAACACCGAAGCCCCTCCGTCCAGTCGAACCTCCCCGGAAAGCGACGCCGTTCGCAACACCGCGTCGTTTGGAAGCGACAAGCTCGCCAGCTTCTCCGTTACCGTAAACGTCGCCTCCGACCCCTCCGACACCACGAACGTCACCCCCTCGTATTCGCCCATTTCACGAGATTGGCCCTCCGACGTATCAACAGCCAACGGCGTAGCCGTGGCCAAAGGTGTAGCTGTGGCCAGGGTCGTCGCCGCCATTGCCGTGGCCGTGGCTAAAGGTGTAGCTGTGGCCAGGGTCGTCGCCGCCATTGCCGTAGCCGTGGGCAAGGGGGTAGCCGTTGCCAAGGGCGTAGCGCTCAAGGGAGTCGCAGTAGCCAGAGGAGTGGCTGTAACGAGCGGCGTTGCCGTCTCCACCGGCACAACCGTCTGCGGTGCCGACGTAGGCGGCGTTTCCCAACCCTCCGTCGCTGGCGTTCCCCATCCCTCCGTCCCAGGCCCGTCCCATCCCTCTTGCGTTGCTCCCGCGCACCCCGCAATCGCCAGGCACAAAATCAGCGCCGCCGCAATCGCAGACGTCCAACCGTTCAACAGAAAACCCCTGAGTCTGTTCATTACACGCCAACTCCCATGCCCTGAACTATCATCGAATTCCGGGGCGGAAGCTCCAACCGCCCATCCTTCTGATCGCCCTGGCCCGCTAATGCGAACCCCAGCGCCAGGGCGATCGCTGCCGTCACGAACGCCACCCGCCAGGGCAGCGCCCGGCCCATCCGCAGCAGGACCAACGTCAAGGACCACGTCACCGCCAACGACAAAGCCGCCAGGGGCAAGATGAAGGTTGCGGACCTCTCCAGATAGGTTTCCATCGCCAGCGCCGCCGCCGCCACTACCACAAAGATGGCCGCCATAACCACGTTGAAGAACAGCGCACGCTTCTTCCCGCTCACCGACAGAAGCCGCCACAACAACCCCGATCCCAAACCCAGGCACAGCGACGCAACCGCAACCGAAGCGCTGTTGAAATATGCGTCGCTTGGCGATTCAAGCGGGATGCTCAACGCAACGGCGGCAATCGCCGCAACGGAACCGGCGAGCAGTCCCGCCGCCGCCGACCCCGGCTCCTCTCCCAGGACATCCCTGCGTTTCCTAAAGAGCGTCATCGCACCCAATTATAACTGCCCAACGCCCCAAAAGGCATCGCCCCGCCGGATACCCTCGGCCACCTCCGTCACATACCCCATTCAGCTATACTTGCCCTGAAAACAATCTGTCAGCGTTCGGAGGAAGCAGATGGGCATCGCAGGAATAATCTTTGCCGTTTTAGCCTTAGCATT
>CAYNJI010000232.1:0-1811 GCA_964397605.1 uncultured Dehalococcoidia bacterium
ACTACGTCATCCATAGGTTCTGCGAGATCTGCCAGGTTTGCGTGAACCGGTGTCCTGGTCGCGCCCTCATGCGTGACAAGGTCTGGTGGCGGGGTGTGCAGAAGCACAAGCTGGTCTACGAGCGGTGCCGGCCCGTGATGGCAAAGTACTCCGGTTGTGGTGTGTGCATGAAGGTCTGCCCCATCCAGAAGTACGGTATGAAGCCCGTCATGGAGCACTACGTGGAGACGGGGGAGGTGCTGGGGAAGGGCACTCACGAGCTGGAAGGGTTCAACATCGAAGGGAAGGGATACTTCGGGCCTGGAGAGCTTCCCCACTTCAACCACGATTTCTTCGAGATACCGCACGGTCGGTCGGAGGACGTGTTATTCGCGGAGTTCAAGGCCAAGCTGACCAACAACGAGATACCGGACGGGCCTGTGGGAGACGACACGCTGCGAGAGTTCAAGAAGGGCGTGGAGGAGATTCTGGCCCGGCCTGACAGTGACTCCATGTTCGCCGTCCTGCCCGAAGAAGCCTAGCCCAAGAACCTAAAGGAACTTATAGAGGCGCCGGCGCTAGAACGCCGGCGCCTCTTGCTTTTTGGAGCGCGTATGTAGTGTTTCCCTCCTAACCGGTGGCGATTGCCGTTTCACACAAGGGCGCCCACGAGGGACGCCCCTACGAGGGAAGGGATAGCGCGAGGGATGATAGAAGCTGTGCTACCAGTCGGGCGGGGCGTTCCAGAGGGCGCGCAGCCAGGCCCAGGCTTCGTCCTGCTTGATGGAGCGCAGGTCCTCTTCTTCCAGGCCGGCGCTAGAACGCCGGCGCCTCTTGCTTTTTGGAGCGCGTATGTAGTGTTTCCCTCCTAACCGGTGGCGATTGCCGTTTCACACAAGGGCGCCCACGAGGGACGCCCCTACGAGGGAAGGGATAGCGCGAGGGATGATAGAAGCTGTGCTACCAGTCGGGCGGGGCGTTCCAGAGGGCGCGCAGCCAGGCCCAGGCTTCGTCCTGCTTGATGGAGCGCAGGTCTTCTTCTTCCAGCCCGGCGCTAGCCAAGACATCGGCAGGGTTGGCTATCAGGTCGGATCGGAACATTTCGTTGTTTGCGCACTTTTCTATGAAAGCGAACATGGCTTCGCTGGGCACTGCGGCACCTCCCTAGGGGATAGCGGATGGATTTGCGATAGTCATAATAAGCGGGCGTTAACGGAAGGGTATGTTCCGTTCATTCATTGCGTTGGCGAAGGTTTGGAGGCTGGCGGAAGATGCCGCCGCCACCGTTCGAACGTCGCTGACAATGTGGCAGAGAACGAATCCCATGGCAACCATGTCGGCGGAAACGTCCGGCCCGGCGCCGTGGTGGCAAGGTGCGACGCCTGCCTTTCGGGCCGCTTCGACGATGCGGCGGCAGGCGTCCAGATGACGGTTGTCGTTGGCCCAACCGGAAAGGCTGACCCCCATGTCGAGAGATAGGTCGCTGGGACCTACGTAGAGGCCGTCGATACCGGGGGCCGCCGCTATGTCTTCCACGTTCTCCAGGGCCTGGCGGGTCTCGATCATCACAAGGCACAGAATCTCGTCGTTAGCGTGCTTCACGTAGTCGTCCATGCCCGATGCCAGGGCGGCGCGGCTGCCGCCGATACTCCGATTACCCTGGGGGGCGTATCGACAAGCCAGGCCCGCGGCTGTGGCTTCCTCCGGGGTGTTGACCATTGGCACAATGACGCCGTAAGCGCCCGCGTCCAGCACGTAGGAGATGTAGTCCGGCTCGTTCTTGGGCACACGAACCATTGGCATTGTGTCCGTGTTGCCGATGGCCTGAATGC
>CAYNJI010000233.1:0-1795 GCA_964397605.1 uncultured Dehalococcoidia bacterium
G
Organism: uncultured Dehalococcoidia bacterium; assembly: GCA_964397605.1. Taxonomy (GTDB): domain Bacteria; phylum Chloroflexota; class Dehalococcoidia; order Lucifugimonadales; genus JAPULR01. Next base: position 2 of record CAYNJI010000233.1, read on the forward strand.
GCAAGGAGATGCTCTACCACTGAGCCACTTCCGCCTACAAACGGGTTTCGTACCGTGGTGCCGAGGGTCGGGATCGAACCAACGACACGCGGATTTTCAGTCCGCTGCTCTACCGCTGAGCTACCTCGGCTTAGCTCCATAATACTAAAGAGGGCAGAGGGCAGGTGTCAAGATATTCTAGCGTCCTGGGGATGCAAGGCAGTGCTAAAGCACTAACCGTTGACGGTATGACTGCGCCTATGATAAGTTAATTGCACCACCCCTATCGCTTCGCCGGTAGGGTCGAGACCGCCCGAAACGGCGGTCTCTGTCTTTGTTTGGGAGTGAGGGTTGATAACCAACGTATATATAGACGGCTTCAATCTATACTATCGCGCTCTCAAGGGCACACCGTTCCGATGGCTGGACTTGCAGCAAGTTGAGCAAGAGCCTCTTTCCCCACGATGCCATTCACAGGGTTTGCTACTTCACCGCACTGTTGAACGCCCGGCCGGAGGACCCTAGCCAACCTCGTCGCCAGTTGGTTTATCTGCGAGCGTTGTCTACTCTTCCGGATTTTGAAGTCTTTTTCGGCACTTTCCGGTCTGGTGTAAAACGTCGTCCATTGGCCGAACCAATATCCGGCCTTCCAAACAGCGTTCTGGTCCGGGACTCTGAAGGGAAGGGTTCGGACGTCAACCTGGCCACCCGCTTATTAGTTGATGGCTTTAATAGAGCTTACTAGCAGGCAGTAGTTGTGTCCAACGACGCTGACTTCACCGGTGCAATGCAATATGTACGGAATGAGCTCGGCCTCAAGGTCACACTGGTCAATCCCGACCGGAGAAGATCAAGCCCCAAGAACCTGTCGAACGCCGCGACATATATCAAGCGTTTGTGGAAGAGTCACCTCCGGCGCAGTCAATTCCCCGATATGCTCGAAGACGAGGTTGGAATGATTAGGAAACCCCTCGGATGGTGAAGAAGGAGCGGAGGTAGGAGATAGGCTAGGGACCATACAATTCTTTGCTACCTTTACAGCTATAGGGGGAGAACCTCGAGGGTTGGCGCTCACCAGTCGCCATGGCTGTTATAATGAGCGCAACCTAACAAGGGGGTGGCGAAATGCTCGACGCAATCATCAAAGGTGGTACGGTGGTTACGCCCCAGGGGGCCGCCGTTATGGACGTGGCCGTACAGGACGGCAAAATCGCCGCCCTCTCCCATCCTGGTCTGCTGGGAGCCGAGGCCGCTCGCGTCATCGACGCTTCGGGCAAGATCGTCCTCCCAGGTGGTATCGAACCCCACACCCACATCGGCATTCCGGTGCCCGAGCAATGGGCCGGCCGGCCGGAAGTCTTCACCCAGCCGCCGGAAGCGGCCACCCGCGCCGCGGCCTACGGTGGCGTCACTACCCTTCTCGACTTCGCCGGCACCCTTCCTATCACCCCTGGCGAACCCGTGCCCCAGGACTCCATCATGAATCAGCTGGAATCCCGAAAGCAGGCCTTCAACGGCCACAGCTACACGGACTTTGCCTACCACTATATATTGGCGGGGGAAGTCAGCCCCAAGAACATCGGCGAGATTGGCGAAGCGGTACAGGCCGGCCAGGCCAGCTTCAAGATCTTCACCACCTTCGGCGGGCGTGTTCCCTACGGTCACCTTCAGGCCATCTTCCAAGAGGTCTCGAAGCACGGCGGCATCATGGCTGTCCACGCCGAAGACGACGACATGGTTACTTATATGGAAGAGAAGTTGAAGCGGGAGGGCAGGGACAAGGGACATAACCTTCACCTGGTACACCGCAACATC
>CAYNJI010000234.1:0-1793 GCA_964397605.1 uncultured Dehalococcoidia bacterium
AGGCTTGAGCGTGGCCTTCGACATGCCCACCCTCTACGGCTACGACACGGACGACCCAGCGGCTGCGGGGGAGTTCGGTAAATGCGGCGTGGCCGTTTCGTCTCTGGCGGACATGGAGGTCCTCTTCGACGGCATCCCGTTGGACAAAATCACAACGTCCATGACTATCAATGCGCCGGCGGCAATCATCTGGGCCATGTACATCGTGGCTGCGGAGAAACAGGGCGTCGACCCTCGAACCCTGGGCGGCACCATTCAAAACGACATCCTGAAGGAGTATTCGGCGCAGAACGAGTATATCTTTCCGCCGAAACCTTCCATGCGGCTGGTGACTGACACCATCGAGTTCGCCACAGAGCATCTTCCGCGCTGGAACCCCATCAGCATCAGCGGCTACCACATTCGCGAGGCCGGCTCCACGGCAGTCCAGGAGATGGCCTTCACCCTCGCCGACGGGTTCGAATACGTCAACTGGTGCCTCGAGCGGGGGTTGAAGATAGACGAATTTGCGCCCCGCTTGAGCTTCTTCTTCAACGTTCATAACAACTTCTTCGAGGAGATCGCCAAGTTCAGAGCGGCCCGGCGGGTGTGGGCGAGAGAGATGGCGGAGACCTACGGCGCGGAAAATCCCCGGTCCCGCTGGATGAGATTTCACGCTCAAACGGCAGGCTGCTCCCTGACGGCCCAACAGCCGGAGAACAACATCATCCGGGTGGCCGTTCAGGCACTGGCGGCGGTACTTGGAGGCTGTCAGTCCCTTCACACCAATTCTATGGACGAAGCGTTGGCGCTGCCGTCGGAGCAGGCCGTGCTTCTGGCCCTACGTACGCAGCAGATAATCGCCGAAGAATCCGGGGTCGTCGACACGGTGGACCCCTTGGGCGGCAGCTACTACCTGGAGACGCTGACCCGGCAGGTAGAGGAGGCGGCCTACGACTATTTCCGGCGCATCGAGGACGTGGGCGGCGTGATTCCCGCCATCGAATCCGGTTACCTCCAGCGGGAGATTGCCGACGCCTCCTACGACCAGCAGCGGGCGTTTGACAGTGGCGAAGAGGTGGTGGTGGGCATGAACGCCTACACCGACGACGGAGACGTGGGCATTCCGCTGCTTAAGGTGGACATGGAGGGGGAACGCCGGCAGCTGCAAAGGCTTGACGAGGTGCGGAGGAACAGGGACAATCGTCAGGTGGCTTCGACCCTGCAGGAGTTGGAAGCCGCGTCGGGACGGTCGGAGAACCTCATGCCACCCATTATAGAAGCAGTTAGGGCCTACGCCACCCTGGGCGAGATAATGGGAGTGCTGCGAAATCGCTTCGGGGAGTACGTCCCCACCTGGGGCATCTAGGGTTGGCTATGTCTGAGAAGAGGAATCTGTTGGTCGCCACGGGCAACCCCGGGAAGATGAGGGAGGTCTCTCATATTCTGAAGGGACTACCCTTCCAAGTTCTATCTCTCCAAGACTTTGGTATGTCCATGACCGTCGAGGAAACGGGCGCAACGTTCGCCGAAAACGCCGTTCTGAAGGCCAGCGCCTACTGCGCCAGCGCTGGAATGCTGACCATGGCCGACGATTCGGGGCTGGTGGTAGACGCCCTTAACGGACGGCCCGGAGTTCTGTCGGCCCGCTACGGCGGAGAAGGACTTACAGACCCCCAGCGGGTGGAGCTTCTGCTGCGGGAGTTGGAAGGCGTCCCGTGGGAGAAGCGCACGGCTCGATTTCGCTGCGTCATCGCCCTCACATGGCGCGGAGGGCACGTCGACACAATCAAGGGCGTGGTCGAGGGAGTCAT
>CAYNJI010000235.1:0-1787 GCA_964397605.1 uncultured Dehalococcoidia bacterium
GCCATGACCTTCCCGCAGCCAAACTCAGCGCCAAAATCGTAGTGCAGCTCGCTGCAGGGGCCGCAGGGGCCCTCCAGACCCGCCGGCCCCCACCAGTTATCCGCGTCGCCGTAGCGGTATATCCGCTCCGGCGGCAAACCCACGTCCCTATGCCAAAGCTCGTAAGCCTCGTCGTCACTGTAATGCACCGTAGCGTAGAACCGGTCCGGGTCCAGACCAAAACCCTGGGAATTCGACGTTACAAATTCCCACGCCCATGCCACTGCCTGCTTCTTGAAATAGTCGCCGATGCTGAAGTTCCCCAGCATCTCGAACATAGTCAAATGCGTGTGGTCTCCCACCTCGTCGATGTCCGTGGTGCGGAAGCTCTTCTGGCTGGACGTCAGCCGACGGGAAGGCGGGATCTGCTCCCCTTGAAAGAAGGGCTTGAAGGGGACCATGCCCGCACTGGTGAATAGCAGCGTCGGGTCCCCCGACGGCACCAGAGAGGCGCTGGGCATCCTCAAATGCCCCTTGCCCTCAAAGTAGCTCAGAAATAGCTCCCGGATATCGTCGCCTGTCATACCTAACCTTGCACATTCTAACTTTGCATCCAGTGTAGTCGGGAGCCAATGGCAGGACAAGAGGCCACGCCTTTAATTGACCCCAAACCCACCATGAATTAGAATTGACTAAAGGACGGATCAGGAGGCAGGATGCAGTCAAGCGTTATCAGGAAAATGGAAAAGGCACGTCGGTACGCAGAGCAAAAGGAGAGGGTGGCCATAAGCTCTATCAAGACCACCTTCCACGGCAATCACAGCGATCACCACGTTACTTTCAACGAAGGCAAGTGGTCCTGCTCATGCGCCTTCTTCTCCGGCTACGGAACGTGCAGCCACACCATGGCCCTGGAACGAATACTGGATCCGATGCTGCCCGCCCAATAGCCCGCAACACCCAGCGTAGTCACCTGTTATGCGCGTCTATGCGCGCCCAGGAATTAACTGGAAGCCAACCCTCCCACCCTGGACGGTGTTGCCCCACGATTAAAGCCTGCTGCACCCTAATACTAGCAGCCTCCCCGTCACACTCCCTCATAGCGCCTGAACACCAGACAGGCATTCTGACCCCCAAATCCAAAGGCGTTGGATAGCGCCACCCTCACGTCGGCCCGCCTAGCTTCGTTGGGCACATAATCCAGGTCGCACAGGGGATCAGCATACTCGTAGTTCACCGTCGGGTGGATTACCCCGTCCGTGATTGTCCGGACGCAAGCCACGGCTTCCAACCCGCCTGATGCGCCCAAAGAGTGCCCCACCATCGACTTGGTGGAGCTAATGGGTACCCCATAGGCCCGCTCCCCAAATAGCCCCTTGATGGCCGTAGTTTCCACCGCGTCGTTCAGCGGCGTCGAGGTGCCGTGGGCGTTGATATAGTCCACCTCCTCATTCGATACCCCCGCATCTTCCAGCGCCATCCGCATTGCCCGAATTGCCCCATCCCCCGATTCCTCCGGCTGCACCGGATGAAAGGCGTCCGACGTACACCCGAAGCCCGCCACCTCACACAGAATGTCCGCACCCCGGCTCAGGGCGTGCTCTTCCGTCTCCAACACAAGAATCGACGCACCCTCCGCCGGAACGAAACCGTCCCGCTGGGCGTCAAAGGGACGGCTTGCCTTCTGGGGTTCGTCGTTTCTAGTGCTCAGCGCCCGCATAGCACAGAAGCCCGCCAGCCCCAGTTGGCTGATACCAGGCCATCGGGGAGGCGACGGAGACGCTGAGGCGAGGCGCCGCCGACGTGAT
>CAYNJI010000236.1:0-1779 GCA_964397605.1 uncultured Dehalococcoidia bacterium
GAGTAACCCTCTGCCAGTAACAGGTCCCACAGGGCCAGACTGTCTCCCCCCCCGAAACGGCCACGAGGATCTTATCTTCCGGGCCGAACATCTGCAGTCGCTTCACGTTACGACGCAACTGGTTCTGTACGAACTCCAGGTAGTGGGGCGAGCAGAAGGCGGAGTTGTGCCGGCGCAACTCCACGCTGGCCTTTCCGCGGCACTTGATGCACCTCAAGGCTCAGCCCCCGGAGATGGCGGAAAGAATCTCTACGCGGTCCTCGTCTAGGAGCATCTCGTCACTTGTAAGCAGGGATTCGCCCCGGATTACTATGTGCGATTCCGGGTTAAGATCCAACTCTTTAAGAAGCTGCTTCACCAGTCTGCGACCCTCGATCCGGAGTTCGCGTCTGACTGGATTTCGAATAATGACGTCCATGGCTATGAAGTAGGAACGTTAGCACGGGCGCCGAGGGGTGTCAAACGAGAGGCCGGGGAAGGGGGATGTTACTCGACGGCGTCGACCGTCTCTTCGATAATGATTTCTCGTCGTCCCTGGTCGGTTACGGAGTAGTAGCCGGAATTTCCGGGCGACCTCTCCAACCACTGGAAGGCGGACCGTCCGGCGTTGCGGAGGGTCTGCACGAAGTCTTTCGGACGCGGCCACTGTAAGAAGTCGAAGAGAGGTCCCAACTCCTGGGCGGAAACCTTATCCATAGCGAGGAATCGTTTGGCTCCTTCCGCCGCGACCACCACCCTGCGCATGTCCCCCGAAGGCGCCATGAGTTGGCAGAACTCCAGAAATTCGGGGCTGGTGCTCACATGACCGTTTCCGTTGGTATACGGTTCTTCCTGCAGAATCGGCGCGGCCCCGTTGCCGTTTGTCGATGGCGCAACGCTGTCTGAGGTCAGGTATTCGCGGGTAGAGGCGATAACATCGCTGTATTTGTCTGGTTCCGTAGTCTCTAGCGTGATGGTAACGCCGCTGGGAAAAGTAACTGTGACCTTGAGCATGTGAACGTATCCCCTCCATTCTCAAAATATACGGAATGGAGGTCAAAATCAAGGCTATTTGGGGCGCAATGGGCCGGGTTTAGCACCCGTGGGGGTCTAAAGAGTTTGCTTCAATCGTAGGGCTAGGGTGCGCGTAATGCCCGGCACCGTTACTATTTCGTCCAGCGTGGCCTCCCGTATGCCCTTCAGAGATCCGAAGCGGCGCATCAGCATCCGCTTGCGCTTCGGGCCTATCCCCCGCACCATATCCATCGACGACTGGGTTGAAGATTTGCTCCGAAGCTTCCGATGGTAGGTGACGGCGAACCGGTGGGCCTCGTCCCGGATGCGCTGCACTAGGTGTAACGCGGGAGATCGTCTGGACAGGGCGATGGGCTCCGGTGTTTGCGGCACGAAGATCCACTCGTTCTCCTTGGCGATTGACGACAGGGGGATGAAGTCGATGCCCAACTCCAGGAACACCTCCAGGGCGGCGGAGAGATGCCCCTTGCCCCCGTCGATAATGACCAGATCGGGGGCCTTGTCCCAACCGTGGGCCGGCCGCTCGGCGTAGGTGCCGTCCACCCCGTTGGGACTCTCTACTCCCTTGCCGTGGCTCTTGGCCAGCTTGCTGAAACGCCGGCGCAGCATCTCCTGCATCATGGCGTAGTCGTCGATGCCCGCGACTTTCTTTATCTTGAAGCGGCGGTATCGGGACGTGCGGGGCGCCCCGTCTTCGAATGTCACCATGCTGCCGACGGGGTGGCTGCCCTGGATGTTGGAGATGTCGTAGCACTCGATGGTGCG
>CAYNJI010000237.1:0-1779 GCA_964397605.1 uncultured Dehalococcoidia bacterium
CTGTGCACCAACTCACGCCTGCGTCCCCTGTCAGATAAGAGCCCTTATGAGACGCATGTTCTGCTTTAATTTCACTACACCATTCCCCTCGTGGGAACACGATTTTAGCTTCGGGGTACCCCCATGGAAAAAGTGTGCACCATTCTCCTCGTGGGAACACCCACCCATGGGTACCCCGTGGAGCGCGTAGTCTGTCAGCTGTGACTCTCGACGTTTAAGCGAGGAGAGTCTCGTCAACCGTCGTTTTCACCACTAATGTCAAAGTGGTGCAGAATGCGATGGTAGGATCATCATAGAGCACATATCCGAAGTGCTCTACTCGTGCGGGGGCTGATCGTGGGGGCCAGGAGGCTCGGGGCCGGGCCGCGGGCTCCTTGGATCATCCCATCTCCCGTCATCCGGATCCGGGCTGACCGGGGTCCGCAGCGGCGGCCGGGGACCCCGCGCCACATGCTGAAGGACTACCCATCCTGACGACCTAAACTAAAGCCAAGGTGGGATGTACATTTGAGGAGTTGTGAAAACGGGCTTGGGAGTGCCTGAGAAGTTCTTCCGCTCTCGACTGGAGGACGGTCCGGCACCGCCGCTTCACCTCATCCTTCCGGCTGGCCAGCGCGGTTAGGAAGTTTCCGACCCTCTCCCGCACCCGGGACTTGGTCCCCAAGCACAGGTTTCCGGTTGCCGCCTCCCTCACCCAGCCCCAGATCGCCTCATCGGCGTTGAAGTCCGGGCTGTAGCCCGGCAGGTTCACCAGCCGCATCCCCAGACCAGGTGCCCGGAGGAACTCCCGCACCGCCTCGCCACTCCTGAGCTTGCCGAAGGGGTGCCGGGGCGTTGTCCCAGATCACGTTCAGCGGCCCAGGGTGCCTCTCCCTCAGTTGTGTCAGGAACACGGCCGATGTTTCTGAGTTGCTGTTCCCCTCCAGTTCCATCCACTCCACCTCCCCGCTCTCCAGGCACACCGCCGAGTAGAGCTGGCCTTTTCGCCGTACCGCGGGCTGCTGGAGTCAACCAATGCCGGCTCTCCCTTCAGCACCCATTTGCCCCGCAGTTCAGCGTCCGCACGGAAATGGGCCTCGTCGGCGAAGAATATCTTCTCCCCTGACTTCATCGCCCGGGACGCGAGGACCGCGTACTCCGCCACGAAGGTCTCCCGCTTGGCTTCGTCCGCCTTAAGCAGCCGTTTCTTAGGACGCTTTAGCGCGAACCCCAGACGGTGAAGGTAGTTAAGGCAAGTGCTGCGGCTCAGGCCAATGCCGAAACGTTCCAGGACAAAGTGCCGCACCGTCCTCCAGTTCCAGTTGGCCAGTTCGATGCCCGTTTCGCCAGGCAACCCCAGAACCGCAGCCTTCAATGCCGCCTGCTGCCCCTCGCCGAGGGCGGGGGGGAACCCCCGGACTGTTCGAAAATCAAGGCCGCCGGCCCGCCCTCACCGAAGGCGGCGGCCCATCGGCCAATGGTGTGGGGATCCCGTTCCAAGGCCTCCGCCGTGGCCGAGGCGGTCCAGCCTTGCGCCAGCAGCAACATGGCGTACCACCGCTCCCGGGGCGTGGACGACAGAATCAGCCGCCGACACAAATCCCTGGCATCCATCTGCCACTGTTCCAGGAACCGCTCCATTTCCCTCACACCCATCGCCATACCCTCTCTCACTCCAGGACAGGCTAACACAGTCTTCCACAACTCTACCCCATGCTTCTGCGTATTTCACCTTGGCTTTAGTTTAGAGTCGTAATCGGGGACATTCTGGAAGATGAAGGTCGCCGAGTAGAAGCCGAG
>CAYNJI010000238.1:0-1772 GCA_964397605.1 uncultured Dehalococcoidia bacterium
GTATAGTACGCATGTTCCTTCCTGCAATCACCTGATGACGTCGCTGGAGGCCAGTTAATGTACAACATTCTAACTGAAGGTCTAATCCGGATGGTCAAATCCGACGGCTCTCGCGTTGAAGCCTCACTGCCGGAGGTGTACGCCGCGCTCATGGCTGACCAGGTGGAAGCCTTCCCAGCTCTCCGGCCCCACCAGCGCCACGCCTGGCACGCCTTTTTGGTGCAGCTTGGGGCCATGGCAATGCACCGAGCCGGCAAGAGCGACCCACCGGTTCAACCTGAAGAGTGGCTGCACATCATACGCGGTCTCACGCCGGATTATCCCAATGACGAGCCTTGGCAGCTGTTGGTAGACGACATAACCAAGCCGGCCTTCATGCAGCCGCCGTCCAGGTCGAAGGACCGTGAGACGGACTTCAAGAGCACTGTGGCAACCCCGGATGAACTGGATATGCTTGTCACTTCCAAAAATCACGACCTGAAGGCGGCCGTGGCCGTTCGGTCCACTTGTGACGACTGGCTCCTGGCACTGATTACACTTCAGACAATGGAGGGGTTCAGCGGCCAGGGCAACTACGGCATCTCCAGGATGAACGGAGGAATGAGCAGCAGGCCAGCCTTCAGCACAACGATTGACCGTCGCCCGGGAGTCCATGTGAAACGCGACATTATAGTCCTGCTAGAACATCGTCAAAGGCTTATTGAGGAACATTTACTCGCGGATCGAGGCCACACTCTTCTCTGGGTCCTTCCCTGGGAGGGCGCGACGGCGGAGGCGCTGGCATTTAACTCCTTGGACCCGTATTACTTGGAGGTATGCCGCCGCATCCGATTGCGTAAGCATGAAGACGGGAGACTATACGCAGTCAGGTCGAATTCCAAGGCGGCTAGAATAGAAACAAAGGCCCTCAAAGGTATGACAGGTGATCCTTGGACTCCCGTGGACCTAAAGGGATCCAAGTCGTTAACCCTTGCCCACGGCGGCTTCACATACAGAAGGACGGCTGAGTATCTCTTTTCGGCTGATTGGCAGCAGCCCGTATTGCTGAAACCTACGGAAGAGGAGATCCGCTCCCCGTACACCATGACGCTTGTCGCTAGAGGTATGGTGAGAGGGCAGGGCAAGACCGAAGGTTACTACGAACGCGTCATCCCGATAAGGAAGAGGCTGCAAACTGCAATGCTGCGCCAAGGCGGCACGGCCGATATTGGGCAAATAGCCACCTCCCGTATTGAGGACATTGCAAGAGTCCAGCGAATTCTCAGCCATTCCATACAGGTGTTCCTAGCGAGGGGAGACAGTGATGACGTAAGCCCGGAGCATCGCAATCTGGCTCGGCCCTGGCTGAGCAGACTGGATGAACACATAGATACGACATTCTTCGAAGACCTGCAAGACGAGTTTGAGGCAGACGACTTAGGAGAGCGCGAGCGCAAACGCAATGAGTGGCTACGCGGTGTAGTTGACCACGCTCGCAGCATTCTGGCCGCTGCCGCGGACTCGCTGCCCTGCCCTGCGATTCACCGTTACAAAGCCCGCGCCGGCGCTGAGAGCTTGTTTGAGGGGAGAATCCGAGGGCCACAGGGCTTGCCAAGCCTGTTCCAGTAGAAGAGAGAGGAGATGATATGTCTACCGACTTGCCACCCGTTGATGCTACTGATGGGCCTGCCCAAGAATCTGAGCGCAGAAGCTGGGGAGATGTTGCCGTTGAAATCGCCGGTCGTATTGCGCGACTTGCAGATTCTCGCCTGGGTGACCTGGCTGAGCTACGT
>CAYNJI010000239.1:0-1763 GCA_964397605.1 uncultured Dehalococcoidia bacterium
GCGGGAATATGGTCACGCGGTTCTTCATCAGAATACCACCGAATCCGCCCTCTTTCAGGGTATGGACACATCCATGCCCGTTTGGATGAGTCACGGAGATCAGATACAGACTCTTCCGCCGGGATTTACCACCCTAGCCTACACGGACAATTCGCCAATTGCTGTGATGGCGGGTTTTGATAACGTTTTTGGTCTGCAGTTTCATCCGGAGGTCGTCCACACGCCCCAGGGTAAAGGCATTCTGGAGAACTTTCTATATCGCATTTGCGGATGCCAGAGCCGGTGGACGGTAGACAACTTTGTGTATGCGGCCATCCAGAAGGTCCGTGACCAGGTGGGCGGCGGGAAGGTAATATGCGCGCTCTCCGGCGGGGTAGACTCCGCCGTAACCGCCACGCTGATACACCGGGCCATAGGCAATCAGCTAACGTGCATATTTGTGAACAACGGGCTTCTTCGGAGGGAGGAGGCGGAGCGGGTACAGAGGACCTTCCAGAAGAACCTTAGCATGAACCTGCTCTACATAGACGCCTCCGAACGGTTTCTCAACCGGCTGGTGGGTGTGGTGGACCCGGAGCAGAAGCGCAAGGTCATTGGCGAAGAGTTCATACGCGTATTCGAAGACGCCGCAACGGAGTTGAGCGACGCTGACTTTCTGGCCCAGGGGACGCTATACCCGGACGTCATCGAGAGCCAAACTTCGGAGAATCAGGCTTCGGCCACCATCAAGACTCACCACAACGTGGGCGGTCTTCCCAAGGACATGAACTTGAAGCTGGTGGAGCCCCTACGGTACCTGTTCAAGGACGAGATAAGGGGCGTGGCCTCGTCCCTGGGGTTGCCGGAAGAGATAGTGATGCGGCAGCCGTTTCCCGGCCCGGGGCTGGCAATTCGCTGTTTGGGGGAAGTGACTCCGGAGAAGCTTGAGATTCTACGGGCCTGCGATTGGATAGTGATGGACGAAATCAAGGGCGCGAATCTGTACCGGCATCTGTGGCAGAGCTTCGCCGTTCTCACCGACGCCCGCAGCGTGGGCGTCATGGGGGACTTTCGGACCTACGGCTACGCGGTGGCCGTACGCGCCGTCTCCAGCGAAGACGCGATGACGGCCGATTGGGCACGCCTGCCCTACGACGTGCTAGCCCGCATCTCCAGCCGAATCGTCAACGAAGTCCCGCAGGTAAACCGGGTAGTTTACGACATTACCAGCAAGCCGCCGGGGACTATTGAATGGGAGTGAGTTAGCCTAATGCGCGTGTTGGTAATCGGTTCCGGGGCCAGGGAGCACGCCCTGGCTTGGAAGTTCAACGAAAGCCCGCGGGTGGATAGGGTCTTCGTTGCTCCTGGGAACGCTGGCACCCACGGCGTTGCCACAAACGTGGGTGTGGATGCGGATGACATTTCCAAGTTGGCGATGTTCGCCAAGAGATACTCCATCGACCTGACCGTCGTAGGCCCTGAGAGCCCCTTGGCGAACGGAATCGTCGACCGGTTCCAAATGGCGGGCCTGACTGTCTTCGGACCGACCCGGGACGGAGCCAGGATAGAGGCGAGCAAGTCGTTTGCCCGTCTGCTCATGCGGAAGTACGATATTCCCTCGCCGGAGTTCAAGATTTTCAACAACTACGCCGAGGGATACGAGTTCCTTACCAACCACCAAGGCCAGGTAGTGGTGAAGGCCGACGGTCTGGCGGGGGGCAAGGGTTCCCTTATATGCCGCGACCAGGAAGCAGCCATAAACGCCCTGTACGATTGCATGGAGG
>CAYNJI010000240.1:0-1760 GCA_964397605.1 uncultured Dehalococcoidia bacterium
CCCGTAAACCGTAGGGACGGGCTTCGTAAGAGGCGCAGGTAACGACGCCCCGACCGTTTGCCCGTCCACCAACGACCACGGGCTTGCCCTCCAACGAAGGGTCGTCGGCGCGTTCTACCGACACGAAGAAGGCGTCCAAGTCTATGTGAAAGATGCGACGCATGGCAGATGTGTCAAATTGTAACGTACATTGGTTCGCAACGCAAATTGTGTGTCGCTACGGACGGAAGGTTAAGTAGGATCCCTTTCGTTTCGGAGGGCGTTGTTGTCATATCGGCTGCGCCTTATTATAATCAGGCCAAACCTCAGTATCAGCATAGGGGGAGATTTGCGTTGAGTCCAACACCATACGCTTTCTTTGAAGGTGATTTCGTTCCGCTGGAGGAAGCCAAGGTCGGCATCCAGACCCACGCTCTTCACTACGGCACCGGGGTTTTCGAGGGCATTCGCGGCAACTGGAACGCAGAAAAGGAGACGATCTACGTCTTCCGATTGCGCGAACATTACGAGCGCTTGACCCAGGGGTGCCGCCTCCTGATGCTGGACATCCCATATTCGGTGGACGACCTGTGCGATATCACTATCGAGCTCATTCAGCGCTGCGGCTACAAGCAGGACATCTACATTCGCCCCCTGGCCTACAAGAGCGCTCAACTCATCGCTAACCTGAAGCTCCACGAATTGGACAGCGACTTCTGCATAATGACCATCCCCTTCGGCGACTACCTGGATACGGACGCCCTCCGGTGCTGCACTTCCACCTGGCGTCGGCCCGATGACCGCTCCATTCCGCCCCGGTTCAAGATGACGGGACTGTACATCAACAGCATCTTGGCCAAGACGGAGGCTGTCCTCGCAGGATTTGACGAAGCTATTTTGCTGAATTCCGACGGCAACGTTTCGGAGGGCGCCGGCGAAAACCTCTTTATGGTCCTCGACGGTCGGCTCCACACTCCGCCCCTGGGGGACAGCGTACTGCCCGGGATAACCCGCTCCACCGTCATGGAGGTGGCCCAGGAAGAGTTCGGCTTGGAGGTTCTCGAGAGCCACATTAGCCGCACCGAGCTTTACATCGCCGACGAGTGTTTCCTTACGGGCACCGCCGCCCACCTGACGCCCATGGTAGAACTGGACAACCGTAAGATTGGTGACGGGACCGTTGGCCCCATCTCCAAGACCCTGCGGGAGAAGTATTTCGAGATCGCCGGGGGCAACAACCCCAAGTACATGCACTGGTGCACCCCCGCAGTGCCCAAAGCTTCGGCTTCCTAGAGACCAAGAAACACCGTGGCGGATATATAAGTCTTGGCTTGGGAGAGCATCAGCTGGTTAGGCTTAGTGGTCGCGGCATACCTCATCGGCTCCTTGCCTACGGCGAGCCTGGTCGCCCGCTGGCTAAAGCGAGAGGACATCCGAACCCTGGGAGACGGGAACGCCGGCGCAGCCAACGTCTATAGAAACCTTGGGGCGCGGGCCGGGCTGACCGTTGGCACGGTGGACATCGCCAAGGGCGCCGCAGCGATCCTGCTGGCTAAATTCGCCGGCGGAGATACGGCGTTGCAGATGACCGCCGGGCTAGCCGCAGTGGCGGGGCACAACTGGCCCTTCTTCCACCAGTTCCGGGGAGGGAGAGGAGCAGCTACCACCTTGGGTGTGTTCATGGGCCTCTTGCCATTGCCGGGAATTCCCCTATCTTTGGGCGCATTGCTGATTCTGGCCCTTTCCAAGCGGGCTACGGTGGCCCTAACCTTCTTCTTCCT
>CAYNJI010000241.1:0-1755 GCA_964397605.1 uncultured Dehalococcoidia bacterium
GTCGAGGATGGTTACGCAATCGTAGCCTAGGTGACGACGGGACAGGTCATCTTTCAGTTTCTGTGCCCTGTCTGCGGCCTCGGCTGAGGTGTTGCCGGTGAATTCCACAACCAGTATTGCGCCGGGGCGTCCGTTGACGAAGGTCATGCTGCGGGAGAAGGTGGGGGAGTTGCGGGTGCGCTCCAGCAGCATCTCTCCCACCAGCTCGACGGCGGCGGGGGAGTGTTCTAGTATGGTGGGAGTGGCGTCGCAGGCCTCGTCCAAGCGGTCAAAGTGGGCGATAGCGAGGGCGGTTGCCTTGGGGCGGGGCACGAGGTTTATCTTGGCTTCAGTAATGACGCCGAGGGTTCCCTCGGAGCCGACGATCATTTGGCTGAGGTTCACATCGCCGCCGTTCAAGAACCGGTCCAGGTTATAGCCGCTGACCCGCCGCATGATGCTAGGGTAGCGATCTTTTATCTCCTGGCTGTGTTCCTGGGCGATTTCAAGGACGCTGCGGTAGATGCGGGATTCCAGCCCGTCGCCGCCCAGCTTGCGCTCCAGTTCCGAAGAGCTGAGGTCGGAGAGTCGGGCCTCTGCGCCGTCGGCAAGGACTACCTTAAGCTCCAAGACGTGGTCGCTGGTCTTGCCGTAGATGACGGAATGGGAGCCGCAGGAGTTGTTGCCGATGCCGCCGCCCACGGAGGCCCGGTTGGATGTGGAAGGGTCCGGAGCGTATTTCAGGCCGTGGGGCGTCAGTAGACCGTTCAGGGTATCGAGGACTATGCCGGGCTGCACCCGTGCCCAGTGCTCGTCTGGGTTAACCTCCAAGAGGGAGTCCATGTACTTGGAGAAGTCGAGAACTATGGCGTGGTTGACGGTTTGACCGGCCAGGCTGGTTCCGCCTCCCCGAGGCAATATGGGGACCCCGCTTCGACGTGCCACATCAACGGTTGCGAGCACGTCGTCCCTGCTCCGGGGTATGACGACGCCCACGGGTTCCATCTGGTAAATGCTGGCGTCGGTGCTGTAGAGCACCTTGGAGAAGGCATCGAACCGCACTTCGCCTTCGACCAGCTTGCGCAGCTCCTTCTCCAAGGCTTGGGTTTGGGACGGGGCACTTTTCATATTGGAGTTACTTTCAGCTTCACGGAGACGGCTTTCATCGTAAACGAGACGGATTGCGACAGGGCGTTTTCCATTCCTGGGTACTTTAGACGAGAAGGGCGCGGAGGGCAACTACGCAGGCACGTGTGGTATCTTCTTGAGGATGACGCTTGACGACAAGTATTGCCCTGGGTGCGCCGGCCTCCTGAAGGATAGGGCGGTGGATGGCGTAAGGCGGCCCGTGTGTTCCCGATGCGGCCGGATAGTCTATTACGACCCGAAGCTGGCGACGGCGATGATTTTAACTAAGGGTGATAGGGTCTTGTTGGTCCGCCGCGACACAGAGCCAGGGCGGGGCCTTTGGAGCCTGCCGGGGGGTTACGTAGACCGGTGGGAGAAAGTGGAGGACGCGGCAGCGCGGGAGGTATGGGAGGAGGTGGGGCTTCGGGTGCGGGTGACACGTCTGGTGGGGGTCTTCTCTGAGAAGCTATTCCCGGTTGTGTTGGTGGTCTACGCCGGAGAGATTCTGACAGGTGATCCCAGTGCGGGAAACGAGGTTATGGACGTGGACTTCTTCTCCGTGAAGGATTTGCCGCCGTTGGCCTTCGAGCGGGATAGAGATATTGTGGCCGGATGGCTGGAGAGGCTGAGGGAGGGGTAATAGGGGGG
>CAYNJI010000242.1:0-931 GCA_964397605.1 uncultured Dehalococcoidia bacterium
TGCATTTCACCGCCGCTCTCATCTGGTTACGCTGAAATGTCAACACAACCTAGCTGCTTGCATGTCAAATTTGGAGCAGATGCGCCAAGCGGTGTCCAATTGTCGCACGACATCGTGGAGATCCATGTCGTCACTGGGAGGATGTGACTCCGGATCCCTGACAGTCTTGATTTCCTTTGCCCAACCCAGTAGCACGTCTTTTTCTTGCTTCCTTTCTTCCGGGGTGGTTTCTCCTTGCGCGGGAAATAGCAGTTCGAAGTGGACTGCGAAGAGATTATAGAAATGATTGACACCCACATAGTCTGCTGCATCTCGGAGCGTGGAGCTGATGACGCCGATCTGTCGTGCTAAATCAGCGTTCTTCACTATAGTAGGCCACTCTTTGGCAAACGGCTTCTGAAGGACGCTTTCCCATTCTTGGGGATACTTCCTTCGCAACGTATTCCTGAGATGATTGACTACGGCATTCCTATAGATTCTCTGGATGCCCTGGTACCACCTTGTATGTCTATCCGGAGTTACGTCCATGCTGCCACTTCCATCTGTCCTTCTTGGAGTTTGCCAATGTCACTGGCTTAATCTGTTAGTACCACCGCAACTTCAAGCTCAGGAGGTGCTTTGGGGACCGGATCCGCTATTTCCTCGTCAACCGTAGGAGGCGCTCCAATTACCAAAGCCTATGAATAGACCTCCACGTGCTGGCTACGGTCTATTCATAGTACAATATTGTTGTAGTACAACAATTATACTGGGTTTGGCCTATGTTTGAGAACTACATCGACGTCATCGAAGCATCCAAGATTCTGAATGTGCATCCAGAGACGGTGAAGCGCCTGATTCGAGAAGGGAAGCTCACCGCCACCAAGTTCGGGAACAAATGGATCATGGAGAAGGACCGTCTCTGGTTGTTTGCTAGCACCTATGACGGAAG
>CAYNJI010000242.1:941-1753 GCA_964397605.1 uncultured Dehalococcoidia bacterium
AGCCCGGTGCCCGACGGTCATGACCACTGGACCATGCGGGCCCTGGCGGGCAAGTTGTTTGCTAGCACCTATGACGGAAGCCGCGGGAGAGTGAGGAAACTGTTGTGATGAGCATCGCAGTTGTCTATGTATTCCTTAAGTGCTGCCGGGCTAACCATAATGGGCCTTTCGCGAGGTTGCTCTCATGATCCCAGCCATTAGGCGGACCGTGACCACCGGAGCTGAAATGCAGACCGTTCCCGGGGAACGCCGGCGCTCCTTCCGACGCCTCCGGAGGGAGCGCCCACCTCACCGGTCGGCTTGAACGTCCTGGCCGACGCCAGGGCGTAGGCCCGCAGCTGGTGTCTCGAGAACCGGTGCGCCGGCCTGCCGGCAGCCCCTGCCGACGTCGGCCGTTACCTGGAGCACCTGGTGGAGACGGAGGGCAAGACGATGGCCACCGCGCGCATGCTCTTGGCTGCGATCGCCGCGGCCCACCGCCTGGGCGGACACGAGGACCCGACCACGCGGCCGCTGGTGAAGGCCACCATGAAACGGCTGGCCAGGGAATACGGGAAACCCAGGAAGCAGGCCAAGGGGCTGACCAGCGAGGCTCTGGCCGAGGATACGTACACGTTTATGGCGTGCACTCTGGGGGCGTCTATCCCCGAGTGAGCCGCACGAACACGGCCCCGGCAAAGGGAGAAACAAGCTGGCCATCCCTCGATCCTCTCCGGAACACGCCGGAATTTCCCCGGGAGCTACAGGCTGGCGTGGGTAAACTAGGTTCTGTTGACATTTCGCTGTTGCGGGTCATTCCGGGGAAATAGCGA
>CAYNJI010000243.1:0-1753 GCA_964397605.1 uncultured Dehalococcoidia bacterium
GCCTATGCTCGTGCGGCCGTGGGTGGACATGGCCACCAGGGTCTTGAGAAAGTCCTTGCTGGATTCGCTGGTAATGGCTGCGACGGGATTGTCTAAGGAGACAATCTGGTCTACCTGAACTCCGTCGAAGGTCTCTTCGATGCCAGTGAGGTAGCCTTGGGCGCGTTCTTGCAGCTTCTGGCGTGCTTCGTTGGCCTTAACCTCGACCATTGCGCCTACGTATTCGACGGGGAGGGTGCTTTCATCAAATTCGACGGCACGGAGGAGGGAAACTTCCGACTCGTAGGTGGAGGCCAAGCGCCTAACGTAGGGCAGGACTGCTTCGGCGCGTTTGGAGCCGTCGAAGGGAACGATAATGCGAGTAAACACTGAACCCCCTTTTGAGACAAGGTAGCTTTATAAGAAAAGTATATGCGCCGTAGGGAGTCAGGTCAAATTTGGCGGGGTCGGTGTTTTTGGGGCGGCTGTGCTATGATGATGGCCCTAGGGCCGAAGGATGCCCTGGGCGTTGGAGGTGAAGGATGCTGGACATGCTTATCACGGGCGGACTGGTTATTGACGGTACGGGGAGTCGCGGATATTTTGCCGCCGTGGGGGTGGAGGGGGATACGCTCAGAATCATTCGGAGCGCTGCTTCCGAGGTGGAAGCGGCGGAGACGATCGACGCGACGGGCAAGGTGGTCTGTCCCGGGTTCATAGACCTCCACGCCCATACGGGGCTGACGATTCTTGGCGAACCGCGGCACGAGCCAAAGGTTCGCCAGGGGGTTACTACGGAGCTGGTGGGCATTGACGGCATATCCCACGCCCCTTTCAAGACTCAGGAAGAACTGCACCGCTATATCTGGCTGGATGCCGGGCTAAACGGGTATCCACCCCTTCCGGCGGACTGGCTGACGGTGGCGGAGCAGCTGGGCAAGTACGATAACAAGGTGTCCGTAAACGTGGCCTTCATTCTGGGGAACTCGCCAGTGAGGATCTGGGGTGTGGGCTGGAACGATAGGCCGGCGACGGGGTCGGAGTTGGAGGAGATGAAGTCGGTGACGCGAGAGGCGATGGAAGAGGGAGCTTGGGGTCTCTCCACCGGCCTGGACTATCCCCCCGGGGCCTATGCCGACACGGACGAGCTAGTGGTGCTTTCAGAAACCGTAGCCCGCTTTGGAGGGTTCTATCACACCCATACCCGTACCGATCTTCGGTCGGTAAGTTTGCTGGCGCCCTGGGACGAGGCGCTGGAGATTGGCCGTAGAAGCGGCGCTGCGGTTCATCTGACCCACTACCGGCAGGGCACCCAGGGAGTGGGTAGCCACTGGGACTATCTGGACCTGGTGGACGACGCACGGGAGCAGGGGTTGGACGTGACCTTCGATTGCTATACGTACCCTTACTCCGGCACCAGCGCGACCATAGCCATACCCAATTGGGCCAAGGACGGTGGCCCGGAGGTGTTGATGGCGGCGCTGCAAGACCCGGAGGCACGGGCCAGGATGAAGGGTCAGATATCGCCAGAGAGGCTGGAGGAGAGTTGGCTTACGAACTTTGTGCAGCCTGGCAACAAAGTCTACGAGGGACATCGCCCGGTGGACATAGGGGAGCTTCGTGGGCAGGATCCGTTAGAGGCCTTCTTTGACCTGCTGGTGGAGGAACGGTTGGGGATTTCCATTGTGGGTCTGGGTACGAATCCGCAGACGCTGCCGGATTTTGTGTCCCACCCCTGCGGCATGATCGCCAGCGATGCCATCCTGCTGGGAGA
>CAYNJI010000244.1:0-1725 GCA_964397605.1 uncultured Dehalococcoidia bacterium
AATCCCATCGCTCTCCGCTCCGCCTCTCCACCCCCCTCCCTGTAGGGGCGTCCCTCGTGGGCGCCCTTCTCCACACCACCCGCCCCCATCCCGCCCAAGTCCGCAGCCCCAACCCTATCGTTTCCCCTCTACATCCCAATACAATATATAGCTATTACGTCCTACCCGCGCCCCGCATCACTCGCTTCCGCAAAAAAACAGTGCGCTCTAGAATCAAAAAACCCCTCTTCCACCTCATAAGAAACCGGAACTTCCAGTTTCTATTGAGCAACGGCAGCATCTCCTCCAGCGGAGACATGTCCGAGCTCCTCGTCATGGGTTGGTTCATCCATCAGCTCACCGGCTCTCCGTGGCAGGTGGCTCTGCTGGGCCTCAGTCACACCGTCTCCATGTTCGCCTTCACCCTCCTCGCCGGTGCCATCGGCGACCGGAAGGACCGGCGACACATCATCATGGCCTCCAACCTAGTCAGCTTGGCTGTTGTCGCTGGTGTGCTGGTCATCCTCCTAATTGGGTCCGTCGATCCCTACTTCCTTTTCATTGCCGCCGCCATCCGAGGGGCCTGCCGGGCCTTCGACAACACCAGCCGCAGGGCCCTCATGTTCCACGTTGTCGGCCAAGACAACCTCGTGCAGGCCATCTCCTTGGAGCAGTTGGGATTCAGCGCCGGCAGAATCGTCGGCCCCCTCGTCATTGGCGCCCTCCTCCTGATAACAGGCTCCGCCATCAGCGTCTACGCTCTCCTGACCGGCCTCTACCTTTTTGGCTTCGTCTGCATATTCCTGCTGAAGACCCCTCCCGTGGTTACGTCCCTTGCCCGCCGTCCCGTCATCAAAAGCATCGGCGAAGGACTGAAATATGCTTATTCCACCCCTGCCATTGCCGGCGTGCTGACCGCCAGTGTGGTTATGAACGTATTATTCCAATACCACCTATTCATCCCCGTCATTGCCGCCGATCACCTACACGTCGGCCCTGGCCTCATGGGCCTCCTGGCCGCCGCCGACGGCATCGGCTTCGTTTGTGGGTCCCTCCTCATCGGATTGCTGGAAAGCCGCATCAAAATCAGCGGCAGAATCTTCCTGGGCGGCTGCCTCGGCGTGTCCGTCTTCCTCCTCGCATTCGCCCTTTCCCCCTGGTTCCTCCTCTCCTTCTTCATCCTCATCGCCATGGGCATCTTCCAGTGCGGTTTCTCCACAATGCAGAGCGGCATCCTCCTCACCAGCAGCCCAACCAACTTCCACAGCCGCGTATTTGGCGCCCAGGGTTTGGCCATCAGCACCGGTCAGATGGGCAACGTCGAAATTGGCGCACTCGCGTCCATCTTCGGCATGAGCGTCGCCCTCACCGCCAACGCGATAGGGGGGCTGGTCCTTCTCCTGCTCATAGCCATCTTCATGCCAGCCTTGCGTCGGCCCATAGAAAGAGTGGAGGAATCTCCCGACGATGCGCCCAGCCCAACAACCCCATCACCACAGGAGCCCGGCGTATTCACCAAACCACCCTCCGGCCCCAGCACAAGGTTCTGGAGACGACTTACCCCCAGGCAACGCCGCAACCTCCTTCGTCAGAAGCTGGACGACTTAGGAAGGAACCGCCCCCCCAAACCCGACCCCGAACAACCCCCTAAGCCACCCACGTAGGGGCATCCCTCGCGGACGCCCACTCCCTCCGTTATTCCCGCGTAGAGCCTGCCCCCGTGAAGACGGGGGCGGGAATCCTGCC
>CAYNJI010000245.1:0-1725 GCA_964397605.1 uncultured Dehalococcoidia bacterium
GTTCGGGGCCTTGGCCAGCGCAATGGCGACCACTCGGGCGAAGGCGCTCAGGTACTTGTAGTCCTGAATCAGGTAGTAGCGGAATTTCTGTAGGGGCAGCGTGCCCGCCTTGGCCTCCAGCAAAAACGGGTGCTGGTAGATTCGCTCCCATATCGGCCAAGCCTGGGCCTTAAGAGTTTCCGTGAATCGTTCCTCAGGCAATAGATCCAATCCTCCCTAGTCCCTCATTGTCCTTCACGACTGGAGAGTACAGACCTCGCAGGGGCAGGAGTCTCTGAGAAACTCGTGGGTGTACAAACCCGTATAGTGGGCGTCGCTCCAGAGAAACTGCACCGCGTAGCTGCCGATGGGCATTTGGTCCACGGCGTAGATTCCCTCCCGGACTGACGACGGTCGCAGCAGTGCATTACCCGTCCATTCCTCTACGCACTGGGCGCAGGGACATACCAGCCGCAACTGCCGGGCGGAGTACACGCTCCGGTGGCCGTCCTTCCACATAATAGTGACGGACGTCGTGTCCAGCGTAATCGAATTCGGTTCCGGCTTGTTTGCCAACTCACTCCTCACCACGGGCGAATTTTCACGCACGGCGCGGCTATCTACTATAACAGAAGCGTTCCCTCACGCGCATCCTGCCCCGAGATCCCCTACCGGCGGGCGCCCTGCCTCCGCGCAATCATTGCATCGGCTAGCGGACTTTGGGCCGGGTTTATGGTTATGTCTATCAGCGACGGTTTGCCAGAATCCAGCGCCCGGCGCACCGCCGGAGCCATCTCTGATGCCTTCTCCACGTGATCGCCGTGGCCGCCTATGGCCTCCACCACCCGGTCGTAGCGCATGGGCCGCAAGTCCGTGGCCACCGCCCGGCCAAAGTAGGCCAGCTGGAAGTTCTTGTCGATGCTCCAAGTAGCATCGTTGCCGAGGATAGTCACGAAGGGCAGATTGTGACGAAGGGCCGTATCGTACTCCATGGCGTAAAATCCCAGCGACCCGTCGCCCATCATCAGAAATACTTTGGCGGAGGGATGGGCCAGCCGCGCCGCCAGGGCGTAGGGCAGGCCGAAGCCCAGATGCGACAGAGGCCCAAGCCGGAGCCAACGTCCCGTCTTTTCCGCGCTGAGGTAGCTCCGACCCCACTGGACGAAGTCTCCACCGTCGAAGACCAACACCGTATCATCGTCGATAAACGGCTTGAGTTCCTTGAAGACTCTCACGGGATGTAGGGGCGCATCCACCGACGCCAGCCCCTCCATGGCCCGCAATTGCGCCTCCCGGCTTGCGGCGAGCCTTGCGGTCCACGCCGACAGGTTCTTCCAAGTCTCGCCACGCGCAGCTTCCGTCAGCTGGCCGACGGCGGCGCCGATGTGGCCAAGAATCCCCATAGCAACCCCCCGGTTGCGTCCCAGCTCATGGGGGTCTGGGTCTATCTGAATTATCTTGGCCTCGTCGTGAAAGTAAGGAGACATTCCGTATCGGTAGCGATGGTCCAAACGTTTGCCCAATAAAAGCACGGCGTCGGCCTCCCGAAAGTGGCGGGCGGCGTGGTTCAAGGCAGCGTCGGCGTAGCCAAAGCAGAGTGGATGCCCGTCGGGGACCATTCCTCGCGCCTGCTCTACTGTGAAGATGGGCAGACCCGTAGCTTCGACAAAACCTTGCAACTCCTCCGTGTTGGCGGCGTATCGGGCTGCGTTCGCGGCCACCACCACCGGCCTCTCCGCCCGCGCC
>CAYNJI010000246.1:0-1718 GCA_964397605.1 uncultured Dehalococcoidia bacterium
AGACTGCTAAAACGTAATTAACGGAGAAAATAACGGTGCCCCGCTACGACTACGAATGCCTCAGTTGCAGCCACGTGTTCGAGTTAAAGCAGAGCTTTAGCGACGAGCCCGTGGCCGATTGCCTGGAATGCGGCAGCCGCTCCCGGCGCAAGTTCCACGCCGTACCCGTTATCTACAAGGGTTCCGGCTTCTACACCACTGACTACGCCCGGTCCAACCTCCACGCCAACGGAACGGGTTCCGACTCCTCCGAAAGCTCCGAGAGCGAGAAGGAAAAGCCCGACGCCAAGGCGGAGAAGAAGGACGCGTCCAAGTCAAGTGACTCCGAGGGCAAGCAAGACTCCGGCAGCAAGGTTTCCAGCAGCTCCCGCTCCGGGGACTAGCACCCTTGAGGGCCCTGCTCCAGCGGGCAGCGGCAGCCTCTGTTTCCATTGACGGCGAACCCACTGCCAGCATAGGCAGTGGTCTTGTCGTGCTTCTTGGCATCGCCCGGGACGACGATGAGGCCGACGCCGAGTACCTGGTAGGCAAGACGGTCAACCTTCGCATATTCTCCGACGAATCCGGCCACTTCAACCGCTCTGCGCTGGACGCGGGAGCCGAGCTTCTGGTAGTAAGCCAGTTCACTCTCTACGCCGCCACTCGCAAGGGACGGCGGCCAGACTTCACCGCGGCCGCGCCGCCCAAGCAGGCGGAACCGCTATATGAACGGACGGTTGAGCTCTTTCGAGAAACGGGCCTGCGGGTGTCTACCGGCAGTTTCGGCGCGCTGATGACGGTCAGCATCCAGAACCACGGGCCGGTGACCATCATGCTGGACAGCGCCGACAGGTTTAGGCCCCGGCGAGGCTAGGGCCCCTGGATACGACTTTCGCTGTTTCCAAACGATTTAGCTATTGCAGGCGGTCGATTCCAGGGCAGGCGTCGAAGCCGCTGTCAAAGCTTAATATACGTCTGGCCCCAGCTTTCCGCATCACTGCCACATGCAATGCATCCCGGGCGGATAAATCGCTGACGGCACCGAGCAAGGCCCTCGCAGAGCGTATCTCCGCCATGCCGAATGTTAGAACCTCGTCCACAATTCCATCCAAGCTCTCAAAGGCGGCGTCAATGGCGTCGGGCCGCTGTATGGCCGTGTAACGGTGGAGTATCTCCTGGTAGACCTCCACGTCCGTGATGAACTGTTCGCCCTCTCGTATCAACTGGGTCAATACGGCAATCGCCCTGTGCTTGTTCGGGTGTGCGGCTCCCACAAGGTACATAGGCACGTTGGAATCTATGAAGATTATGGGAACTGCCGCCCCGCTTCGATCTCCCGAAGCATATCCTCAATGTCACCGGTTGGAAACGCGCATCGAGAGGCCTCGGCGATAACGCGCAGCTTGGCATCCACAGACCCCGGATGGTCGCTCCTTGCCCGTCGCAGAGCCTGCCGGACCCACTCGGCAAGGGTCATGCGGTGTCTGCGGGCAATGTCCCGAATCTCCTCGTACTCTTCCTCATCCAAGAGGACTTGAAGACGCTTAGGCATAATAATAGTCTATCTGACTCATACATGATTAGTCAAATAAGGACAAGCGGGGAGGGCGACCACAAGGGTCGCCCCTACGAGATAGGGACGGGAGGGGGAGAGGATGAATTCCCGCCTACTGTCTTCGCGAGGGCAGGTTCTCCGCGGGGGGATGGGGACGGGGATGGGTCCCCGCCTTCGCGAGGAC
>CAYNJI010000247.1:0-1704 GCA_964397605.1 uncultured Dehalococcoidia bacterium
CATGTAGCCTCTGGTGGTACTGCGAAACACAGGCCACCTTCCTCCCCCCCGGTACCTGAGGCCCAACCTACGTATGAGGGCGCGATCCGTTGTGTCCAGGTCTTCCCTGTCAGCAAGCATGACCGACAGGGCATTCATTCGGTCGAACGCCTCCGACGACTCGGGTTCAATCTCTCCCGTCATCAGCGCCAGATAGCCAGCCAGGCCCTCGTCGCCGATATGTACGGACAGTCCGTATTCCATCTCGCCGCTACCCATGACCGCGCAGTATCCCTTGTACTCCCCAGATGGGTCCTCAACTGCCAGAACATCCATGTCGTTTAGCCATTGCCAGGGCGCCGCCTCACAGTAGTCCATGAATGACTTGTGCAAGTCTTGCCACTGTTCCGTCGTCGGTTCGGCCATTAGTCCTCCATTATCAAACCCCTACCGACGCCGAGACGCGCTCAAGGCGCCATCGGAGTAGACGGTTTTCAATGCGCCTCTGTGACGTTCCCACGGCGCGGCCAGATAGGGGTTCCTCCATGCCCGTGAAGCATAGCGTCGATTGACATCGGCATGGCGCACTTCATTATCCAAGAGACTCGTGCTTCTATTGTTGTGCATTGAACTGCTGGTGGAACAGGAACTGATTAGCATAGCCTGCGTACTCTCCGAAGCGGTCCTGCGCCCACTTGACTATCGACTTGTCGGTGGGCCAATCCCGGCTCTGGAAGTAACCTTCCACTGCTCGACCCACATGCACATCTACCGGGAAAGCCTCCATCTTATCCAAAGAAAACAGGGCGATGCAGTCGGCGACCTTGGGACCAATGCCGTGACATTCCATCAGCTGCCCCTTCGCCTCCGCGTAGGGTACTTGCGGTTGCGCCAAACGACTCAGGTCCAGTTTGCCATCGCATATACGCTGGGCAGCGTCGACTATCTTGGAATGGCGGCCGAGGCCCAGACCCAACTCCTCTAATGGACCTACACCCGCTTCGAGCACCAATTCTGGCGTGGGGAAGGTATTGCGCACCTCGCCGTCCAGCTCTACGGGCGTTCCGAGATTCCCCGCTATTTTCTCGATGATCTTGCTGATGCGGTCTACGTTGTTATTGGACGAGCAGATGTAGGCAACCACGCACTCCCAGGGGTCCGATTGCCGCATGATGCGCAGATTAGGATACTCCTTCACCAGCCCGGCGACATTGTCGTCGCGGGAGGAGATGCAAGCGTAGATGACCTCAATCTCGTCGTCCAGGCGAAAGTAAGCACTCAACAGGGCATTAAGTTCGGAGTGAGCCCGGTATTCCACTCCGTGGTCGCTTTGCCGAATGTGAATCGGGTTCCCACCCAGCACACCGGAATACCAGCCATAGCCCAGCTTACGCCAGCGGAAATCCTGTGTCCCGTTCAAGCTCTTGGCCAAATCAAATGGATGTTGGGGGGACTGGTCGAAGTTAAGTTGCCACTTCATCACGTCTACCACTGCACCATAGAATCTTGCAGAGGAAGCCCAAGAATCTGCTGACAATTCAATTCGGCTTCCCACACGCCTCTCTGAGCCGATCGCTCTCCCAACATTCCTACCCCTCCTTTAGCCTTGTTGGACATTAGTATATCCGATTGGGCTTCCGGAAGGCCTGGGAACCCAATCGGGATATCCACTAGAAACTCGGACGGAAACCCCTTGTTGCGAAGGGGTAATGTGGCAGTAAGGCC
>CAYNJI010000248.1:0-1699 GCA_964397605.1 uncultured Dehalococcoidia bacterium
ACCCGGTTTTCCGTATCGAGGTCGAAGTTGTCGCGACTATGCCTTGATCACGGCTACGGGGATGGACCAGGACCGGCGAGTTGGCAGGAGTTTGCCAGTGGGACCATACTGCCGACGTTCCTCAAGAGTGTGCAAAGGACGGAACGGTAATCGAGCTATAAGGCGAACACCAACGCCTTGGTGATAATGATCGGCGAGCGGGCCGCGGACTTGATCCAGCAAGCACCCCGGAGCTAACCAGGTGAACATCCTGGTGATAGGTGGCACCGGTTACATGGGTAAGATCCTGGTACGGCTACTGCTGGACCGGGGTGACACGGTTACAGTGTTCTCGCGAGGTGCCAGCAAGCCCGAATGGTGGAACGAGGTTCATCACATTCCGGGTGACCGCAGCGACTACAATGATTTCGGCGAAAAACTGAAGGGAAATACCTTCGACACCGTGATCGACACCCAGGCATACAAACGAGAAGACGTTGAATCGGCGGAGTCGACATTCCTTGATAGGGTGGACCGCTACCAGATGATCAGCACTGGGTCCGTATACCTGGAAGGAGCGGTGGATTTCTCCAGTCACTGCCCCTATGATGAATCCGCGGTGGACTGGGTGAACCTGGACTACTCCTATCCCGCCGGGGAGGACCCGTACGCGGTGGGCAAGCGGCACTGCGAGAAGTGGCTGCTGGAAAACAGCCGTCTACCGTACACCATAGTCAGAATTCCAGCGGTGATGGGAGAGAACGACCCCACGGGCCGCATGTGGTGGTGGGTGCAGCGTGCCCTCGATGGACAAGGTCTGATAATCCCTACCGGGGCCACCGGGGCATTCAGGACTCTGTACGCCGCCGACGCCGCTCGGCATTCAGACCCTGGATAATCTGCGCCGTAGACTCGACCTGTATCGGGACACGATGCAAGAGGCCGGATTTGAGGAAGAGGCTGTGGAGAAGGCCCTGAACCAGACCTGGGCCCAAAGAGCCATATATTTGGCTGATAGTAGCGAAGAAGCCCTGGAGGTAGCGGCCGACGCATTGAGGCGATACCGGAAACATCTGTTGGCCGCGCGGATCAATTACAACCCCGGCGGCGTGCCCCCCAGACCTCCGGGGCAACCTCCGGCTGCCGGAGAGCTGGTTGAGCATGCTTTCTTGGCAGGCACTCCAAAACGGGTGGCGGAGCAAGTGGCCGAGCTGAGGGATGCAGGGGTCCGCAACCTGCTTCTGAATGTCAACGTGGGTCAAATCCCCCACCAGCAGGTGGAGCGCTCCATGCGTCTCTTCGGCGAAAAGGTCTTGCCCTATTTTCGGGACGAGTAGCAGCCGGCGCAAGACCATTGCACCGCCGCCGGAGTAGCATTCTTTCAGGCCCACTATTTTATTTCGTTAGGGGCTCTAAGCTCTTAGCAAAGGCTGCCTGGAGGGGGAGCGTTGGCCCCAAACGGGGGATGAGTCCCTGGCGAGGCGTATCCCCCCGAAGGGCTGCGGGACGTCATTGGCAACGGGTTTCCAGGTTGAGCCCCGACTGCAACCGAGTGTTAGGGGCAGCGGCAGTAATCGGTCGCGGCAGCATCCTTTAGCAGAGAGCCTGGGGGAGTTTGCAAGGGAGAGATTGTTCCAGCGGGTGCTGCTGCGGGGCCTTAGCCAGCAGAATCTTGAACCGCCATCTTGCGACTGAGTTCAACTGCTCAAATGACGGTCTA
>CAYNJI010000249.1:0-1685 GCA_964397605.1 uncultured Dehalococcoidia bacterium
AACCGGTTGCGCGTTGCCCAGATTCACCGCCAAATATCCGCTCGTCACCAGGAATTGCCTGACCGCCTGGTCCGGGTTGCCCAGGGCGAAATGGCAGACGATGGAGACCAGGGCGATGTCCGCCGCCGACAGCTGCAGTTGCGGGTCCTGCAGAGGGAAATCGAAAAGAAGGCACGGCACAAGCCCATCCGCAAGCTGATCCACGAAGCAGGCTCCATAATTCAGGAACTCAAACCCGTCTTCATGATGAGTCCTCTCTCCATCGCCAACTACCTGGCGCCGGATAGCGTAGAGTTTGACCTGGTGGTGTTTGATGAGGCGAGTCAGGTCCGACCGGTAGACGCGCTGGGAGCGTTGTTTCGAGCCAGGAATGCCGTGGTGGTGGGCGACCGCCAGCAGTTGCCTCCCTCCAGGTTCTTCGATCGAATGGTAGAGTCCGGCGACGATGACTCCGCGGAGGAAGAGAGTGTTACCGCGGACATCGAGAGCATCCTGGGTTTATTTGCCAGCAAGGGTGCGCCGTCACGGCAGCTGCACTGGCACTACCGCAGCCGCCACGAGTCTCTCATCGCCGTCTCCAACCGCGAATTCTATGACAATAATCTGGTGGTGTTCCCCAGCCCTGACGCGGGCAGGGAGGAGAACGGACTGCGGTTTCATCATTTGCCGGACTCCGTATACGACCGCGGGGGAAGCCGCACGAACCCGGAAGAGGCCAGGGCGGTCGTGGATGCCGTCATGCAACATGCGATACAAAATCCGGAGCTGTCCCTGGGGGTGGCGGCCGTCAGGCAGGCCCAGGCACGCGCCATTGACGACCACCTGGAGATTCGACGACGCCAGGATGATTCCGCCGAAGAATTCTTCTCATCCCACCCTGAGGAGCCATTCTTCGTCAAGAACCTGGAAAACGTGCAGGGTGATGAACGGGATGTCATCTTCATCAGCGTGGGCTATGGACGTGATGCAACAGGTCAGGTTTCCCACAATTTCGGTCCCCTCAATAACCAGGGCGGTGGACGCCGTCTGAACGTGCTGATCACCCGTGCGAAACGGCAGTGCCATGTGTTCACCAGCCTGAGCGCTGACGATATAGACCTAGACCGCACCGCATCGGAAGGTGTCCGAGTACTGAAAACCTTTCTGGCTTATGCCCAAACCGGGTTCATGCCGGACGACGTTCCTTACGAGAGCGGTTTCACCGTTGATTCCCCCTTTCAACAGGAGGTAGCGAGGCGATTGCAGGAACGGGGCTATCAGGTCCATCAGGAAGTTGCCTCCTACAATAAGTTCGTTGACATTGGGGTCGTGGACCCGGACCGTCCGGGGCGGCACATCATCGGGATAGAGTGCGACGGAGCCTCCTACCACAGCTCCAGATCGGCCCGCGACCGGGACAGATTGAGGCAAATGCTTCTGGAGGATAAGGGCTGGAAATTGTATCGTATTTGGAGTACGGACTGGTTCCGCAGCCCCGAGAGGGAGCTTGAACGAGCTGTCAGAGCCATTGAGGAAGCGAGAAGACTTGGTTGAGGACGGGAACCAACGGCCCCGGTTCTACCCTAGTTGGGACCCTAAACACTCCTTAAGGCAAGCCTTGAAAGCCCCTAGTATTACAACGACGGATTGTCAACTATGTTGTCTGACCCTACGTATTCGGCCACGAGCGAGCTATCGCGGTAGGT
>CAYNJI010000250.1:0-1683 GCA_964397605.1 uncultured Dehalococcoidia bacterium
TCGTGGCGGGTAGAGGCCAAGGGAATCAAGGGCTACGACCTCTACTCCTTCACCAAGGGAACCATGTGGGAGAGGGTGTGGTTCGGCGCTTAGAGTAACGGCCTGGCACAGGCATTACTGAGGAACATTTGCAGGATGTCCCCCGCAGCAGAGCGGGGGACATCCTCTTTTATGTTCATTCGTTCAGGCGACTTGCCAGGCAAAAAGAATACGTAACGCCGGGTGGTTCGTTTAATTGACAAGGGACAAGAATTTGTGATAGCGTCACAACAATCTGCACATATAGGGGGTATGGCATGCGACTACTAAGCAAATCCATGTTCAAGCCGACAATAGCAGTTTTAGCGATAACCATGATGGCGGTCGCTTTGGCGTGTGCGAGCGAAGAACCAGAACCAACGACTCCGCCTGCGGCTGAGCCTACTCCTACGACCGCAGCCGCTGCCACGCCATTTACGCTCGATGGGCAGCCGACGGCGACTCCGGTGTCGGGGTCTATGGCTGACCTCACGTGGATAGAGAGGTACATGGAGAGCCCCGGCTATGACTCTGAGTGGGGAGAACCAAAAACGGGTGGAACCTTCATATTCGGAGCGCAGAGGGACAACACCCGGTTTAACCTTTATATCCAGGCCTGTTGCTACACCCACGGCTGCTGGCGAGGCCTGCCGGTCAACTCCCTGTTCCGCATAGATCCCTGGACTGGTGACCTAACGTCCATAGAGGGCGACTTGGTTGAGACTTGGGACATGGCTGCGGACGGCAAGACCCTGACCATGCAGCTCCGCCAGGGGGTGATGTTCTTTGACGAGGCCAACGTGGCTGAGGAGTCTCCCGTACCGGCGGAGTTCAATGGCGGAAAGATACTGGGCGACGAGTTCGTCTGCGAGGATGCAAAGGCCACTATAGACCGATTCGTCTGGCCGCCTGAGTTCGAAACGAGAATGACCACAGGGCAGCAGGCGCTTCAACACCTTGAGAGCACCAGCTGCCCGGACGGAGACCGCGGCTACACCTTCGTGATGCACTTCGATAGACCGTTGGGCAAGACGATGGGTATACTGGCGGGCCGCGCGGCCGTGGTGCTTGACAAGGGCTTCATAGCCTGGCTGAACGACTTCGGTGAGAGGGAGGGGCGCTCCTATGGAGACAACGAGGTGCCGGCCAACTTCTATGCGATGCACGGCACAGGGCCCTTCATTCCTAAGGAGATCAATCTGAACGTCAGTACGGACTTTGAAGCCAACCCCAACTACTGGCGCGAGGGACTGCCACTGCTCGACGGATACAGAAACGTCGTTATCAAGGACATTGGCACCAGATTTACCGCCTTGGCGACTGGGAAGATTCACTACATGGGTGAGGGAAGCTGGAGCATGACACCGGGCCAGGCGGAGCAGGCCATACGAGACTTCCCGGACCGGATTGTAATCAACAACCAGCTGAACCACTGGGCCAGGACCATAATGTTCGGGGTGAGGGCGCCTTGGGACGACGTGCGGGCGCGCAGGGCGATCACTTTGGCGCTGAACCGGGACGAGTGGCTGGACTTCTATCGGATATCCGGGTATGAGGGTATGAAGCTGGCGCACACGATGGCGCCCGGAACGTACTATGCGCCGACTGATGAGGAGATAAGGACCTGGCCGGGGTATCGGCAGCCTAAGGATGAGGACGTGGCTG
>CAYNJI010000251.1:0-1619 GCA_964397605.1 uncultured Dehalococcoidia bacterium
CCCTGGAACAGGTGGAGACACAGGACCTGCCCCGCTTCCAATCTCTGCTTAGAGAACTGAACGTCCCCCTGATAGCATGATGTCTCGTGCCAGCTAATTCCCAAGGGAAAAGAAAATCTTGACAGTGTGACTAGCGTCCCCTACATTGTACCTAGTTACTCTAGGTGTTAGCTGGCATGACTCACTATTTGCTATCATTTACGCAAGGCTATCAAGGAGGGTTGCAGTGGCCGGTCGTCTCCTGGACTCCATCGACGCTCCCCAGGACCTGAAGCCCCTCACCCGCCACCAGGTGGAGCAGGTGGCCCAGGAAGCCAGGGACACCATCATCTCTGTAATCACGGAGCGCGGCGGACATCTCGCCTCCAACCTGGGCGTCGTAGAGCTTACCCTCGCCATTCACCGTATATTCGAAAGTCCCAAGGACCGCATAGTTTGGGACACCACCAACCAGTGCTACACCCACAAGCTTGTCACCGGACGACGCGACGACTTTCATAGTATCCGCCTGGCGGGCGGACTCTCCGGCTTCGGCGAACCCATGGAGAGCCCCCACGACACCCTCGCCGCCGGCCACGCCGGAACTGGGCTGTCCATCGCCCTCGGCATCGCCCAGGCCTCGGCCCAGAAGCAGGAAGACTCGTGGACGATTGCGGTAGTCGGCGACGGGGCCCTCACCTCCGGCTCCAGCTTTGAGGCCCTCAACAACATCGTACACTTCAACCCGGAAAGGTTCATCGTCGTCCTCAACGACAACGGCATGTCCATTTCCGAAAACATCGGCTTCCTCACCAACTGGCGCAAACGTGTCATCACCCATCCTGAATACCAGGCCATGATTGGACGTATGAAGGCACTGTCAAAGCGAGTGCCCATGGGGGACGCTACCTACCGGCTGGTCAAGAGGTTCAAAGACGGTGTGGACGGCTTCATTGTGCCCACCACCTTCTGGACTGAGATAGGCTTCCAGTACCTAGGCCCCGTCGACGGTCACGACCTCAGACAGCTGGAGGAAACCCTTACCCAGGCTCGGAACCCCACTGGTCTGGTCCCCTTGGTGCACGTGGTGACCCACAAAGGCCACGGCTACAAGCCCGCCGAAGACGACCCGGTGCGGTTCCACCAGCCCAGCTCGCCCCTGGGCGACACCTCCGGCGCGCCCACCTACTCCAAAGTGTTTGCGAACACGATGAAGCGGCTCATGAAGCAGGATCCCTCGGTGGTGGGAATCTCCGCGGCTATGCTGGAAGGCACCGGCTTGGAGGAAGTCCGCCAGGAGTTTCCCGACAGGGTCTACGACGTGGGCATCGCCGAGCAGCACGCCGTCAGCATGGCCGCTGGCATGGCGGCCACCGGTGCAAAGCCCTTCGTCTCCATCTACTCCACCTTCCTGCAGCGGGCCTTCGACCAGGTGGTCCATGACGTTTGCCTTCAGAATTTGCCGGTCACCATAATCGCCGACCGGGCCGGCGTGGTGGGTGAAGACGGCAAGACTCACCACGGCGCCTTCGACGTCTCCTACCTGAGGTGCCTGCCCAACGCAGTCGTGGCGGCGCCCACGGACGAGAACGAATTCCAGCATCGTATATACACCGCCGACAAGCACAACGGCCCCATTG
>CAYNJI010000252.1:0-1602 GCA_964397605.1 uncultured Dehalococcoidia bacterium
GGGCGCCCCGGGACGGAGCGTATGTGGAGTGGATCGGGCACTACGACCCCATGGCGGACCCTCCGGCGATCACCCTCAAAGAGGACCGGGCTATAGCTTGGCTGAAGCAAGGGGCTCAACCTTCTGATGCCGTAAAGCGCATTTTCGATCGAGACGGAATCTACGAAAAGGCCGATTCCGCCTGATCCAGCGGCCGGCTGAACGAGTCGCCGGAAGACCGAGTTTAATTATGAAAGAGCTGATTGAGTTCATCGCCAAGTCTCTTGCCAGCAATCCGGACGCGGTGGTAGTCACCGAAACTTTTGAGGACGGCCAGGTGATGCTTCGCTTGGAAGTGGCTCCCGAAGACAAGGGTAAAGTGATAGGACGGCAGGGACGCGTGGCTCAAGCTATGCGGTTGCTGCTGCGGGTGGCGGCGGTGAAAGACGGGACTAGGGCCATGCTGGAAATCGTTTGATCTTAACGCCCCCCCAGCTCCAAGAATTTAGCCCGGAAATTAGCCCGAATTCAACCCCTTTACAGTAACCTCCTTTAGTAATCCTCGATTCATGCCTTACAATCCAGAGCCGGTCCTAGAGCCGGTCAACGTAGGATGGGTCATCGGTTCCCACGGCACATCCGGAGAAATTCGGGTCAAGTCCTACACCGATGTTCCCTCCCGTTTCAATCCCGGGCAGGATTTGTATATCGAGCGGGTTTCATACCGAATAACTGATTTCTCTTCCGCCCGAAAAGACCAGGTGGTCCTCAAACTGGAGGGTATCGACACGTCGGCGGCAGCCCAGGAACTCTCCGGCCAATGGCTCACTTCCCCTGCGCAAGATTCTCCCGAGCTATCCCACGGAGAGTTCTTCCACTTTCAGCTGCTGGGGCTGCAAGTCCGCACCGAGGAAGGAGAGGAGTTGGGTACTCTGCGTGAGATCCTCCAGACTGGGAGCAACGATGTATATCGAGTCGAAAAGGATGGCCGGGAGTTGTTGCTGCCGGCCATCTCCCAGGTCATCCTTCGGGTCGCCCTGTCGGACGGCGTGATGTTCGTAAAGTTGTTGGAAGGCATGCGCTAGCCGTTTTGACCGGCTCGCCTGCGCAATGCTAAAATTCTAATACACTAAGAATTTATCTCGAAACGGCCCATGTCATTCCTAACGCTTTTCCCGGCGGGTTCTCGACCACTTCGAAGGATCCTCACCCGTTTTCCTGGCCGTGAGCTCTCCGATTGGGTTCCCATTAACCCTCATAAGGAGGTCTCCGTTATGTCAGGTCACTCCAAGTGGTCAACAATCAAGCGTCAAAAGGGCGCCAACGACGTCAAGCGGGGGGCCCTCTTCACCAAGCTGTCCCGAGACATCGCCCTGGCCGTGCAGCAGGGCGGCGGCGATCCCGACATGAACTTCCGGCTCCGGCTGGCGGTGGACAAGGCTCGTGGCAACAACATGCCGATGGACAACATCACCCGGGCTATAAAGCGAGCCACCGGCGAAAGCGGGGAAGGTGTGGAGGCCTTTGAGGAGGTTATCTACGAAGGTTACGGGCCCGGCGGCGGCGCTATTCTGCTGCAAGTTCTGACCGACAACCGAAATCGCACCGCCTCCGACGTACGCT
>CAYNJI010000253.1:0-1593 GCA_964397605.1 uncultured Dehalococcoidia bacterium
CTTTAGAATGCTTATCATCCCAAATCGTAGACCCGACGCCCGATTTCCGAAATCTTGCTTGAATTGGGGAGCGCACAAGAGAGTTTGGGGACTTGATACGACCGGCAGCGCTGATTTGAACGCTAAGAAATACAGAGGCAGAGTCGAGAGGCCCGTTTCGGCGGGAGGGGTGGTGTATCGACAGCGAGCGGGGAGGGTCGAAGTGGCTCTGTGTGGTCGGAGGGAGCCTCTCCGATGGAGTCTCCCAAAGGGGACCCCGGACCAGGGCGAAACCATGGAGCAAACGGCTCTGCGGGAGGTTAGGGAGGAAACTGGGCTGAAGGTGGCGCTGGAAGAGCCCATCGGCAGCATCCAATACTGGTTCATGCAGCCTTCGGGCCCCACCCGCTTCAAGAAGACGGTACATTTCTATCTGATGTCGTGTCACGGCGGTTCCGTCGACGACCACGACTACGAGTTCGACGAAGTGGAGTGGGTCCCCATCGAGGAGGCCCGGCGGAAGCTCACCTACGCCAACGAGGTGAAGATTCTCGGTTCCGCCCTGGACCTGATTCAGAAGAGATACATTGAAGGATAGAGTTCATATTCGGGGCGCTCGGGTCGTGCTGCGCGAGAAGACTATCAAGGACGCCTGGAACGAGTATCTGTGGCGCACGGACCCGGAGCTTTCGCAGCTGGACGCGGCGCTGCCGCTGACCATGGGCTACGAGGAATTTCTGACCCTTTACAAGGATCAGCTTCGGTACCCGTTGGCCTGGGCGAAGCCTCTCTCCGTAGACACGCTGGACGGCGCATACATCGGCAACTGTATGTATTACGACGTGGACGTGGTCGGCAAGGCGGCGGAGATTGGCATTATGATTGGTAACCGGAGCTACTGGAACGGCGGGTATGGCTTCGATGTGATCGTCACTTTGTTGGAGCACATCTTCACAACGACGGGTCTGAACCGGCTGTATCTGCACACGCTGAAGTGGAACAGGCGGGCGCGCCGATGCTTCGAGAAGTGCGGCTTTCAGCCGGTGAAGCTGGTGCGGCGCAGCCAGAGGGAGTTTGTGTACATGGAGTTGCTGCGGGAGGAGTGGGAAACGCTGCGGGACGGTAAGTTGGCACAGCGTGATGCTCTGGCAACGGCTTCTTCAGGGCGGAGCTAGGAACGCACAGGGACGCGGCAGGCGTTAGGGGCTGGGGGGAGGCGCCGGGGCGGGGTTGTAGAGGTCCACGCCGAGGGTGATGGGGAACACCTTGATTAGTTCATCCACCGTCCACCGTCCCTCCTTGCTGATGGTGCGGATGGCCTCCGGCTGGTTCAGCAAGCTCACCAGGCCGTTGGTAACGTAGAAGACCTGGCCGTTGACGTGCGCGGACTGGTCCGAGGACAGCCATGTAACAAAGGGCGCAATGTCGTCGGCATCGCCTACCAAGGCGCCGCCGCCCGCTCCGGCGATACCCTGGGCGGTGCGAAGCTGCCGGGCCGAGGTCGGCACCGCGCCAATCATTCGAGTCCTGGCGCTTGGCGCGATAGAGTTTGCCGTCACGCCGTACCTTCCCGAGTCGCGGGCCGCAACTCGCGTCCGACCGGCGATCCCCTCC
>CAYNJI010000254.1:0-1522 GCA_964397605.1 uncultured Dehalococcoidia bacterium
ATGGGCATGCCGTCCTCCGTGAACCCGCAGGGTACTGACGCCGCCGGCTGTCCCGTCAGATTGAACACCGGTGTGTAGGGCATGTAGCCCAGCCGTGGGTCCACCGACTGCCCGTCTATCACCCGAGGAAATTGCCCTACCTGGAAGGCAGGCACCGACATAGTCGGCGTCAGCAGCAGATCGTACTCCTCCATAATGTCGTCCGCCTGGCTCCGAACCCTCTGGTACGCCAGCATTGCCTTGACGAACTCCTCACCGGTGGTGGATTCGCCCAAAGCCAGGTTTCCGCGCACGTAGTTAGTAAGCAATCCCCTCTTCTGCTCGTACAAGTCCTTGTAGGAAACGTATGCGCCCGTGGAAAAAATGGTCATGAAGTATTCGATGGGATGCTGGAGAGAAATCTGCGGCTCTTCCACAACACAGCCCAAATCCTCGAACACCCGCGCCCCCTCCGCTGCTATGCGGGCCACTTCCGCATCCACTGCGGCATATCCCAGGTCAACGCTCCAAGCCACCCGTAGCCCCTCCAGGCTCTGCGCAACCGCCGCTACGAAGTCCGGTGGCTCCTCCCGCATGGCTGTCATGTCCCTCGAATCGTAGCCCGCCAAAGCCTGAAGCAGCGTGGCGGCATCGCGGACGTTCCGCGCCAATGGTCCCGACTGCGACGTGAAGTTGGGCGAAGCATTTCCCACGCCGCCATATTTCGCCACCCGTCCCAGCGTGGGCTTGATGCCATATACGCCGCAGAAGCTGGCCGGTATGCGGATAGACCCTCCCCCGTCGCTGCCCGTCGCCAGCGTACACAGACCCGCAACCAACGCCGCCGCCGCCCCGCCGCTCGAACCCCCGCTGGTTCGGTCCGTGTTCCACGGGTTCCGGCACGCGTCCCCCAACCGGTTCTCCGTCGTGCCCAGAAGTCCAAACTCCGGCGTATTCGTCTTCCCAAGAATCACCGCCCCTGAGCGGCGCACCCGCTCTGAGGTTATCGAGTCTATCTTCGGCACATAATCTCTATAGGCCAGAGAACCCATCGTGCTCCTTATCCCCTTCGTAACCTCCAGGTCCTTGATGGACACCGGAATCCCCAACAGCGGCCCGACTCCGTCTCCTCGTCCTATCCGATCGTCCGCCTGCCGAGCAGACGCCACCGCTTCCTCGCCGCAAACCGTCAGAAAAGCGTTGAGAATAGGATTCAATTCCTCAATCCGCCCCAGAAACATCTCCGTAAGCTCCACCGACGAGACCTCTCGCGAGTCCAAAAGCCCCCTCAACTCATACGCCGGCGCAAACGCCAATTCACCGCTATTCATAACCTTTCCTCCATTTCATTTTCCTCCCATCCTCCCCAAATCAATTTCAGGTCATTCCGAACCATAATATCTGTCATTACTATGCAAATAGCCCGTTCCGCGCCTACAAATCCCTTCCCCCTTGATGGGGGAAGGTTAGGATGGGGGTGAATCCCGTGCCCGACAACATTCTCCCCCATAGTAGAGGTTCCCGCCCCCCTTCATCCGCTACA
>CAYNJI010000255.1:0-1518 GCA_964397605.1 uncultured Dehalococcoidia bacterium
GCCCCAAGCGTGTGCTATCACGTCTATCAGCCTGGACCACACGGCCATTTTGGGCGAATCGGTGGAGCTAATCGCTAAGGAGAAGGCGGGCATCGTGAAGTCCGGCGCGCCGGTAGTGTCGGCGCCACAGCAGCCGGCGGCCCTGGAGGAGATCCGGCGGGTGTGCCGAAGCATGGACGCGCCTCTTTGGGAGGCGGCCCGGGACATTACCTGGGAGGCGGACGGCGAAAGTCTTTCGGGCCAATCCTTCACTATTCGAGGAAGACTGGGCGAATATGCGCTGACGATGCCCCTCCTCGGTTCTCACCAACTGGAGAATGCCGCCGTCGCGGTGGGTGTGCTGGAGTGTCTGAAGGAGCGGGGATGGGAGATAAACATCGACGCAATCCGTCGTGGATTTGAGAAAGTGCGGTGGCCATGTCGTTTGGAAGTCTTGGAACGGGAGCCGCCCCTTTTGTGCGACGGGGCTCACAACCCCGATTCCATGACGCGGCTGCGGGAGTTTCTGGAAGCGTTCTTTGTAGGTAGGCGGCCTGTGGTCATCTTTGGGGCCTCGAGGGACAAGAATTTAGGCCAGATGATGGACGCGTTGGCACCCCTGAATCCGGTGGTGGTGGTCACCCGGTCGAGACACCCTCGATCTGCATCACTAGCTGAACTTGTCAGGGGATTCTCCATGCGCGGGATTGAAGTGCACCAGTCTTTGGACGCCTGGCACGCGTTGCAAAAGGCAAGAAGTCTGATGCCTAAGGGGGGCTATATGGTGGCCACCGGATCGTTATTCTTGGCCGCAGAGGTGAGGGAAGTGGCGCTAGGCATTGAACCCGAGCTTTACACGGAGATTGACATGGCATCTTCAGTGCTTGAGACAAGGGGCAGCGGGATATGAAGAGACGGCGCGTGGTGGTAACGGGAATGGGGGCGTTTACCCCTTTGGGCCTTTGTGCGGAGGAATCTTGGAAGGGGTTGATTTCAGGAAGGTCGGGTGTTGGACCAATGACCCTGTGCGACCCTTCAGACTTTCCATGCCGCATTGCGGGGGAGGTCAAGGGGTTCGATCCAGTCCAGTATATTCCGGGAAGGCAGTCGCGACGGATGGCTCGATTTTCGCAGCTGGCGGTATCGGCGGCAATGCAGGCCGTGGAGAACGCCCGGCTGGAGATAGACTCCGCAAAAGCCTACCGGTACGGGACCCTGTTGGGCAACGGCAACGGCGGGTTTCCCACCACGGAGGAGGGTTGCCGTGTAATGATGCAGAGAGGCGGTATGAGGGTGTCTCCCTTCTTCTTCCCTATGACGCTGCCCAACATGGCGGCCTCCAACATCAGCCGCATTTTGGGTCTGAAGGGGTACAACTCAACCGTCATCACCGCCTGCGCCGCATCCAACCAGGCCATCGGGGAGGCGACGGAGACGCTGAGGCGAGGCGCCGCCGACGTGATGATCACTGGCGGTGCGGAGGCGGGTATCAGCCAACTGGGGCTGGCGGGCTTCTGTGCTATGCGGGCGCTGAGCACT
>CAYNJI010000256.1:0-1501 GCA_964397605.1 uncultured Dehalococcoidia bacterium
TTACTACTCCGTTCCCACCTTAACAAACTATCTCAGAAAGCTCTTGCCCGCCCGCCGCTGGGTGGTCGAAAGGACCGCGCCCTCCTCGCGCGCTACCAGGAGAAGGCCGCCAACTACCTCGGCCTGCTCCAGTTCGCCTGCGTCCTCATCTGGTTCAAGCAGTACTACAGATTGACAAACATTTACGCTTCCCCCAGGAGTACCTTTTTGGACATCCTCCAAGACCGAAATGAGGCTTACGCTTCAGAGTGACGGTCGCTTACGCCCGCTCCAACGGCGACTCTTTGGACGCACTCCGGGGAGACTGCACAAACTCGTACCGACGGAGCACTGGCTGCGTTGTAGTTGGGCAGACGGGTGCCCAACCAACCGGCAGGTCTAAGGAGGCCGTCGACTCACCATTTGCCTAAGCCGTTTGGCCTTGCATATGGTTCAGGAATACGGCTTGAGAGCTATAACCTCGCCAAAAGCGAATGCTCCGAAGGCCCCTGCGTGGTCTCTCCACTCGTCGAGGCCCTGCCGCCACTCGTCGAACTGTTGGTGGGTCGCCAGCCCGTATGTCGTCGCCGCTGCTATGACATTGGGTGAATAGAACCAGTCGCTTATAAAGCCGTGAAGAAAAGCAACGTCTTCGGCTGTACTGAAAAAGTCGAATGAAGCGCTCGCCCTTATATCCGAGAACCCGGCCTCGAGGAACGTGTTCTTCAGCTCCTTCCCCATCTGGGGATGGCCGCCATTGCCCGCGAGAAGGTTCGAGAACACTCTCCACGCGGCGCTCATGCCCTCATCGCTGGGCTCCAGGAACGAGGACTCGACGAACATTTCACGGTTGGCGACGATACCGCCTGGTTTCAGGACCCGCTTCACCTCGGCTAGTACTGCCGCGGTGTCCGGAATGTGCATGAGAACGGCATGGCAGTGTGCGGCATCGAACGAGTTGTCTTCGAATGGAAGATCAGTCACGTCGCCAACGTGGAACGTCGCGTTGTCGTGTCCACCCGCCGCTGCGGCGGACCGGGCCATGCCGATCTGCGACTCTTCCATGTCGATGCCGGGTACCTCTCCAGGTTCTACTGCCCTGGCCAGGCCGACCGAGATGGTTCCCGGCCCACAACCAAAGTCGAGGACGCGCAGGCCGGGCTTGAGGTGGGGGAGCAGATGTGCAGCATGGGTCTCCGCGCTGCGTCGATCGAGAAGCTGCAGGAACTCATCGCTATAGCCCATAGTGTAGTCGGATGTCGCCGATGATTGGTCTGGCATGGTGACTGACCCCTGTCCGCGTCCATTGTTGTCAAGTCTTTACCGTAACCCAGATGACATCGTGCAATCCATCCAGGCTTCCTGCAGGGATGTGACGCCTGGGGTAGTTAGACAATGCGAAACGCCCTCTTTTATGGTTCCGGCTATCCCCACGGCAATCAGGTGAAGATCTTGGTTATCCAGTCCCACGCCGCCGCCAGCCATCCCTGCCACCAGGCGATGCCGACGAGCGCTATCAGTG